>CP060221.1:1617500-1917500 GCA_023898405.1 Myxococcales bacterium | reverse complement strand
AATTTTTGGCACTTTCCTCTTACTCCTCCAAGTGAAAAAATATGCGGCAAACATCCTTCGCAAAAACCACTGAATCTGATGGAGCGTTTGGTTCTATTGGCCACTAACCCTAAAGATTTTGTGCTAGATTGCTTTGCAGGATCAGGATCAACACTCGTTGCTTGCAAAAAAAATCAACGCCGCTTTTTGGGTATAGAAAAAAACTCTGAATATTGCTCTATCTCCAGCGCGCGCCTGAAACTCATCGAATAATCATTTTAAGGCACAAAGTAAATCAAATAACCACTTAGGCATTTTTGTCCACGATCACGTATCATCCCTGCGCAAGCAGCGATCCAAATAGAGAGTCATACTTACTCTCTTAGTTTGGAGTAATTTACATTATTCATTTTAACTAGACAGCGAACTGTTCTTACTAATTTTCTATATTTATTTAGCAATTGTAAATATTTTTCTAACATGGATTAAAAACACAAATTTTTGGGATTTCCAAAATATCTCTAAGAATTCCATTTATGGCTAAGAAACTGTTAGACTTTTGAGCGTGCTGATTTATTGAAGAGTTAGAAAAAAACCTCATGAATATTTTTATCATACAACTTATTTTATTGGTGTTCCTATCCCTAACGCTATGGATTATTTCACTCAAGCTTAAAAAAGTAAGTATCATTGATATTTTTTGGCCTATTTTTTTTATTATTGCCAACCTAGCTGCTTGTATTATCTTGCACCCACCTCTCGGTTCTGCATTATTAGTAATGATTCCTGTTTGTGTTTGGGGAGTCCGCCTCTGCGTACACTTAGCCAAAAGAAACATAAAAAATTCTGAAGATATTCGTTACGTCAATCTCAAAAAAAAATATGGATCATTAAAAGAATCTTGGGCTTTATGGATAGTGTTTTTACCTCAAGCAATTCTGGCAAGTTTGATCAATTTTCCTCTGACAGTTGCTCTTATTCATGGACAAAAATTGGCATCAAAACCCATAGTAATATTCGGCATGAGTCTATTTGTCATAGGATTTTTATTTGAAACTATAGCTGATCTGCAACTTACAAACTTTTTAAAAAAACGCTCAGAAAAACAACAAATTATGAACAAAGGACTTTGGGCATGGTCACGTCATCCTAACTATTTTGGGGAATGTACATTGTGGTGGGGATTCTATTTTATAAGCGTTGGCATCAGTGAAAATATTTTTACGATTTTTTCTCCGATTTTAATAACATTCTTATTGTTGCGAGTAAGCGGAGTAACAATGCTTGATTCTGTTCTAAAAAAAACCAAACCCCGCTATACCGACTATATTAAAAACACAAGCGCCTTCTTTCCCTGGCCACCCAAAAGATAAATACACATTGATTTCACACACAAGTTTCAACAAACTATTTTAAAAATATTTTTTGACGAGCTTCGAAGTATTTTTAACAGTTAAAGCATTTCTGCCTCTTTTTCTACTTTGTAAAATTTAGCCATCAGATACTTTTAGATGAGCATATGGATATTTCTCCCAACCCAAGAGAATTTTTTTATTCACCATAGCTTCAGTTTTTTTTTGAATTGGCTTTTCCGTTAACGCTAAAGCTGTTGCAAGAGAACCAATAAAACTTCCCAAAACCAAAATGAGTTGTAATCTTGTGCAGGTTGTTCTTGGTTTAGTGGTCTGAAAAAGACTTAATTTTTCTTGATACAATTTATTCGATTCCTATTTTCACTATTAATCATTTTTATTCAAAGCAAAGTTTCTCCCCTAAATCAACACTAAAAACAAGCTTTATTTCTATCGATACTTTTTTGTAGTCGATCAAATAGTTTGTTAGAAGTTTTATCACGAGTTTCCTTAAAATTAATCATTGCATTTCAGATTCAATTTCGTGTTAAGAGTGATTTATTAAATTACTGACACGGGTGAATTATGGCAAGCAGACTGGTGGTTGAAAGAGTACCTCTAAAAACTCTTCAAAAACATCATCACAATTGGCTTAATACTTTTGGCGATCAAGAAACATTGATAGATGCTGTTGGAAATAGGCCTGGTTTTTTTGGAGCCAATCCAATCGCTTTTCTTTCTTTGGTTGCACGCAGACCCTCAATACAGCTTGGAGATCTTGATGAAGCCTTGGTGAACGACCGTACGCTTATTCGAGCTAGCGCCTTCCGTGGCTCGTTATTTCTTATCAATACACAAGACTACCCCATATATTTTAGAACCTTTAATCAGGGCCTTTTTCAAAGAGGATTACAAAAACTTGCAGATAATAAAATCAGCAAAAATCATCTCTATTATTTCGCCGATCTACTCCACACTGCTGATCCAAGTCTTCCTTTATCTATCCCTAACTTGATGGAAATTCTTTACGATGGGCGACGTGAAAGACCATCACAAGAATTAGCACAGCGCATAGTTCAAAAATTGTGCGACATGGGTGTCCTGATACGTGCGACAGCTAAAGGTTGGAAAGGCAATGATTTTAACTACGCCCTTTTTAAAAAATGGGTACCTGAAATTTCTATAAAACCTGATAATCCTGAAACAGCTCGAACAGAAACAATTCGTAAATATTTACGTGCCTACGGTCCGGCTTCTATAGAAGATATTTCATGGTGGACAGGACTATCCATTATTCAATGTCAAAGATCTGTTGGTCACCTTCGAAGAGAAGCAATAAGATTTCATATAGATACCTACCGCGACGATATGATCGGTCTTAAAGAAACGGTGGAGCTGTTAAGAAAAAAAAGCTCTCAACAAAATGAAATTCAACTGCTCCCTCCATGGGATCCATACACACTTGGATGGCGATGTCGCAAGCGTATTGCAGATAAAGAAGTTCTCCCATTCATTTACGATGCAAATGGTAATGCCACCAGTGTCATTGTTGACTGTGGCAAGGTTATTGGTCTGTGGCAATTTAGAGACAACGACTCTAGCATGCTCGAGTACCATATTTTTTCTCAGTACCGAGATAGAAAAAAAACAGCCATGCCTATAATTGAAGAGTGGGCTCAAAGTCTTACAAAGCTATCTGGCTCTTTGAATGCAAACATTATTGAACGAGCAATAGACGCTCCTCTCTGCGAACGCCCCGCTGGATCTTTTCTATGGCCTTTGGGGAAATATCTTTCAGCTAGCAAAACTCGTAAAGAAATAGTAAGTCCAATGGAACGCAGAACTTCCAATACTTTTCGGCAACGTTATCTTGATAATGAATTTTTAATTAGACCTAATGTTACACCAACCGAGCAAAATGAAGCTGATGTGGGAGCGTCGTAAATATCCATCGTCTCAAAAAATAATATTTGTGGGAAATTGAGTTTAGGAGTAATCACCAACTCAATTTTTTTATTTGAGACTATCTTTAAAAAGATTTGACCAAAAATTTATTGCCAACTAAAGGAAAAACAAACAAAAAAGTTGGCTAAAAATTTTCTACAAATTTAAAAACAATGGATTAAAAATGATTGAGAAAATTGCATTGTTGCTTAAACAAAAAAAACAAACTCTTTGTGTAGCAGAGAGTTGCACAGGTGGAGCTCTAGCTGCAAAAATTATTTCATTACCAACGGCATCAGAATTCTTTTTGGGCGGCGTTGTGGCATACTCGGAATCGGCAAAAATACATATTCTCAACGTTCCCCAATTGGTTCTAGAAAGTGAAGGAGCAGTCAGTCAAAAAACTGCGATTTTGATGGCGAGCTCAGCTCAGAAATTATTTGCAAGCACATGGGCTCTTTCAACTACAGGATTTGCTGGTCCAGGCGGCGGCACTTCCACTGAACCACTTGGTGCCCTGTGGATAGCCCTCGTCGGTCCAAAAACCACTATCACTGAACGATTTTTATTTCCTCAGCTTAAGAGAGAACAATTTGTTCAACAGGGAGTAAAGAGCGCTTTAGATATACTCTCTTTAGCTCTTTTAAGTTGACAAAAAATAAAAATCCAACTTTTTTTGATGACCTGGGAAATCATTTTTGCAACCTGGTAGTGTCGTCACATATAAGCTCTTAGTCTACTTTAGAAAAACTTAAAATAAACTCGCAATATTTACCTTCTTGAGAATTTACCGTGATGCGTCCCGACATAGTTGTCATCATCTTTCGACAATAATGAAGTCCTACTCCGCTTCCACCACTTCTTTTAGAAAATCCATGTTCAAAAACATGAGGCAAATCAGCCTCACATATTCCTTTAGCTGTATCGCAAAAATGTAAGTTTCTTTCTGTAGGAGATTCGGAAGTCCACATAATAATGCTTCCTTTTTTTTCACTCTGAATAAAAGTAAAAGCATTGCGCATCAAATTATAAAGAATGTGTACAACTAAATATCGATTGCCATAAAAATTAAAATCTTCAATGCCGTTGATATCGACTAAAGATCGTTCATTTTCTCGGAAACAATATTCATTTAAAGCAATATCAATGCATTCTTTCATAGAGCACACACTAAAGTGAGCATTCCAATCATTATCTTTGAGCTGCAACAGCAACATATCAATTATGTTAAGAGAACTTGCACAGATGTAGCGCATTCGCTCAGGAATACTCGCGACACTTTCTAAAGCCATTTGCGGAATCTTTTCGACCCTAAGACCTGCATTCCGAGCCTGCAAATAGCCATCTACCAAAACAGGCAACAAATTTTTTAAACCATTGGCTGAAACCTGAATAGAAGATAAAGGAGTACGCATTTCATGCGCGATAGTTCCACCTAGCGCTTTAAAAGTAATGAGCTTTTCCATTAGAACGAGTTCTTTATTGCGAGAAAAAAGCGCGCCTGCGCAGACCGATACTGCCACGGCATAGGCCATAATAGGAAAATTACCAATATTAATTTCAAATTGTCGAAGATCGCCAAACATCGCAAATGATAGTGCTGCAAAAAGTGCACCCAAAATAATTGTATAGATGTAGGTTTTCCAGTCCACTAGAATTCCCAAAATAAAAATAGTCAAAACTAGATCAATAACCCATTCGATTGCACATGAAGTAAACAGACACATTGTGATTGCAAAATATGGCAAACAAAAAAATAAAGTTACATGCCAATAAAGAGGAAGATACTTTAAAAATCGTCGAGCCCAAAAATCTTTAACCACTAAAATGAAACTAAAAATACTTGCTATAACGCGCAAGTAAACAATAAATTTTTGTGTCACTTCTCCAGAGGTATCAGCAAAAATAAAAGGCACAAAACATAAGTTAGCTATAGAAAACAAAACAAACATTGCATAAGGAGCTCCGAATACTTCTACCTTTTGGGCAGAACGCTCTACCAGATAAAAAAATCCTTGATGAATATGTGTTGCTCCATACTTTATTACAAAGGGAACAAGCTGAAAAAAAGATTTACTTCTGACAGTCGCTACACCATGTGAAGCTCGTTCTTTAAATTGATTTTTTCTCTCTATGAAATAATAAAACGAATAAACAAAAAAGTTAGTGGCTGTGCCTAAAACGATACTATCGATCCATAGCGTTTCATAAAAAAATAATTTTGAAATCAGAAATACCCCGAACCCACTTGATGCGCTCGCTATAAACCCGCTCTTACTTACATGCATACCTAAAATGTTGGCTATTAAAGGTATAGCAATACAAGGCAACCAACACGCATATGAAAGAATGCACAACTCAATAATATTAATAACACTAAGAGCCGCTCCCATGGCGACAATTCCAAGAGCAGCCATCACCCAAAATGATATTCGATACTCTTTAGCTTGACTCAATTTATTTTCATAGCAAGACAAAAGAATATCCTGACTGAGCAGTTTTTGTACCACCACCAATAAATATTGAGCAGTCGAAAGAATTACTGCGATGAGACTTGCAATAACAAGTGTCTGCACTCCCCAAGGAAGAGTTTTATTGATCAAGTAAATAAAAGCAGTGTCAGACTCGATACTTGGTTCTAAAACTAAAACAATTAAACCCAAAACGCCGATCATAAAGAAATAAGGAACACGCATCAAGGCAGAAATTAACAGGGATTTTTTTAATTGTGCGGCATCTTTGCCCATGAGGAAACGTATATTTAGGGCTGGAGGCATATTAGGAAGACAAAATACAAAAGCAACACCAAGCCAGCGAATCTGTTCATTCGTTTCTGGTATCAAGCTTAATTTTTGTGTTGGAAGCGAACTAAGCAAACCATAAAAACCGCCTACCATCTCAACACCAATAGTAAACGTTACCGGTATCACGATGACTAAAACACCAAACTGTATAATATCGCTTGTCTTGGCAATTTTTATACGTGCGCCTGTTGCATAAAGCATAACTATAACCGAGGTTACAATTACCCCAAGGCTATAAGGAATTTCTGTAAAATAATTGAGAATATGGCCAAGAGCTGCAATCTGCATAGCAAGATACATGCTGGCTTGCAAAACACCCGCAAGCCCCGTCAACAATTTTCCGGTCTTTCCATAAAAATTTGCAGCAATATCGCCAACAGTTGAATAGCGAGAAAGATTATGAATTCGGGGAACGATAAAGTAGGCCGTTAATATATCGCGAACAATAAAGGCTAGGCAGACGTATAAAAAAACTAAACCACAGCTATATATTCTCTCTATGACTCCCAACGTTGCGCCGCCGCCAATAAAGGTCGCAAAAATAGTAGCGACAGTCACAAATGTGGAAGTTAAATTTCCAGGTAGGCTCTCTTTTACCTCTACTTCTCTTATTCTAAAATTGTTTCTTAGTCCTGATATCAAGACTGCAGATACATAAAAGCTGATAACAAGTGTATCAAACATAGATTATGACTTTTCATCCAAGATGAGGCTCTCGCAAGAAAAATCAATAACTTACCATCTCATCATGACAAGATAGTGAAAAAATTTTCTCAGTATCTTTCTCGTAGATAAATATTACAAGCTAAGTTTTTTAATTTTCACTAGACGGCTCAAAAAACCTTACACAAGCGCAAGGCTAAAAACGATAGAATTGCCTTGTAAACACTATTGTTGCTTGGATAATTTTATTCTATAAGAGAATTTTTTTATATTTATAAAAGTTAAATTAAATGAGATTCTTTATTTAAAGGTTACCAAATGAGTTTTTTTATTTATTTATCTTTCTTCTTAATAGTTCACAGCGCTCAATCTTTTAGCTCCAACCACTTCTTCAATGATAAACAAGATGAAGCACTATTAATCCAGCGTTGGAATAATAAATTGAAGTTGTTTAATGATTCAGAAAGAGAAAATTTTATTCGTTTACACAATCTTCAGCATCAAAAGACTATCGATATGATCAGTTGTGAACAGTGCATGTCGACTTTCCAGATACGTGTGCGTAATATTTTATTTAATTCCCAAAAAACTCCTGATCGAGATAAAAGGACATGGTCGGAATTATTTTACTTTCGACCGGCACAAGAAAATGTCGAAGTAAAACCAAAGCCAATTTCTTATAAAATGTGGCTTAAATCAGGATGTAAGAAAGACCCATCATTATTTGACTCTGCCTTATTGTACGAGGGTGAACTTCTCGATTTTGTTACCTATTTTGGCGAAAAGATGTTTAGGATTGAGGCTCAGTTGAATTGGGAGTTTGTCGAAAATAAGCAAATTGATCAGCAATTTGCCATCTATGACAAGAAAAAACGTGACTATGACTTTTTTTGGATATGCGTAGATGTTCATAGGCGCATACCAACTTATCAGCCTCCAGCTTTTGAACCTTATATACCTCAAAATAATTCTACCTATATGCGTGGCAATGCCGATGCTACCCCTGCACAAATCAAAGAGAGCGAGTATTACTTAAAGCTTGCTATCGATGCTACGAGATGTTCAGCAGGTTTTGGTGAACCCACATGCCGTGTATATATTTCTTCCCAAAGCAGCCTTTGCAGCCGTTATGATTTGACAAAAAAACATTGCAATGCGCTGATAGATTACATCCAAAAAGGCAAATATTTTGGGCCTTGTAGACCATTTATCAATGATTGTTAAATTCTTGTAAAGCTATGAGAATAATCAGTGATAACTCGTTTGGAGACAGTATTATTTTATGATGTTTACGCTCTTTAAAAATCTTATATTTTTTCTATTCTTGGCAGTTTCTTCTTCTTGTTACGTGCCAAAAAATAAAATAGCTGATTTTCCCACGGGAATCTATTTTCATAGAATCAGTGCTGACAAACTTAGATATGAAGCAGCGTTTAGAAAATATCAAAGCGAAGATAGGCGAGTAAATGTGCAGTTAATCGGCGTAGATCATTTAGCTCTGCCTGAATTTTACCAGCGAGTATCCCGCAATATAAGCAAAAAAGTAGTTGTCTATGAACAATCTGGAGATGGCGCTGAAGATGAGAAAGAATTTTTGTCACGCTTAAATTCACTCAACCCGACTTATAAAAAACGCTATGAATTGATTGCTGGGCAAAAAAATGCCCTTGGTGTAGTCGGACAAAACACATCTTTGTCATACATGACTTCTGCAGAAAAAGTGTGTGGTGATATTCCTGCTTTTTCTCAAACAATCGATTATTCGCCATCCTTCATAATGTCCTACGTAGAATTTATAGCAAAAGAAACCATCAAGTCCGCAGGATTATCGTTGGCTAATGATGATGATTTAGATAAAAAACTAAAATTAGCTGTTCAAGTCTTAAACCAAAAAGAAACCAAAAAATTTATGAGCGAGAACTATCGAAAATCAGAAGAAGCATCGAGAAAATTGGTAGATAGTCTGATGGATTACCCTGATGAAATGGATTGGCCCAGATTTTCACGTGAACGAACATATATAATGCGCAATAATAAAATCAATCTAGTGCTCAAAGATTTATGGTCGCGTAAAGGCCAATTGGATATTGCTGTTGTGTATGGTGCTGGCCATTTACCTGCAGTGGCAGATTTTTTGAGGGAAAATAATTTTAAAGCTATTGCAGAAGAATGGGTTTTAGCCGCAAAATTAGTGCCATAAAGCACATGCGACTGTTCTTATGGTTCCGATAGAAAAATAATTTTGTTTGGAAACTTTAGAGAACCATTTCAGCAATCGGCTTTTTTTCGCAAATGCCTAAACCAATTTTTCATACTTAAATTAAAAACACTCCTTAACAGCTTAAAAAGTTAGGTAAATTATACTAAATAAGTGTTTTCTATGAAAAAACAGTGATTGCAAAAATAAAACAATTCCTCTGGGCACTTTCCTTTGGGCACTTTCCTTATTGAATTTTTAATCTAGCATTAACTCAAGCTGCTACAGCGTTAAGCACAAATTTCTCACCAGAATCTCGCAGGGATTTTGTTCTGGTTTGTTTTGCCTGAATAAGAATAATTTGAGCGGGCAAAGAGAAAAAACTATGCCGAAAGAACAAGCGAAGCCCTTGGAGCAATTTATGTTGGACGCTGTATAATGAGCTTAGCTTTATGATGTGACTTTTTATAGTCAAGGGTTAAATATGGATTCATTATCAACTGAAGTAACTTATGTGCTGCTTATTTTTACACTTTTTGTGGTGCCCCATTTTTTTCACCGCTATAAAATTCCTGCTGCAATCATCACTTTTTTATTGGGTGTTTTAGCAACCGTCACCGGAATTTTTCAACTTGATACCACCACTTCATTGCTAGCCACTATCGGTATCAGTGCATTATTTTTATTTGCTGGAATGGAAGTAGAATTTGATATAGTCAAAAAACACACCAAAATATTGGCACAGCATTTATTTTTTTGGGGAGCTCTCCTGGCCTTGGTTACCTGGGGCATCCATCATCTTTTTGATTTAGCCATTCGCCCATCTATCATCTGTTCACTGGCTTTGCTCACACCATCAACAGGCTTCATCATTGAATCACTTGAAGGTTATCGCTTAAATAATGATCAAAATTTCATGGTTAAATTATTAGCCATTGGTACAGAAATTATTGCATTGTTGGTGATGTTCATTGCGCTTCAATCAGAATCAGCAGAAATGCTGAGCTTATCCATATTGGCAATGATTGGAATCGTTGCAGCAATGCCGTTTCTATTTTTGCTCTTTGCACGCCTTGTACTTCCACATGCGCCCAACGCAGATTTTGCTTTCTATCTGATGCTTGCTGTTATTGCAGGATTTCTTACCAAAAAAATTGGCGCTTACTATCTTATCGGAGCTTTTATTGTTGGAATTGCTGCTCGCCGATTTGAAAGCCTTTTCCCAAGCCGTGATACCGAAATTACTCTACAATCTCTAAGACTCTTCTCAACTTTTTTTGTACCCTTTTATTTTTTTAAAGCAGGTATGAGCTTAGAGCTCACCTCATTTACCTGGATGTCACTTCTTTTGGGTATAGCTTTTTTTGTTGTAATGATGCCATTGCGAGTAGGCTTAATCATGATGCGAAGCTCTAATTTCTTTAAGATTCCCCGTCAAGAAATGATGCCAATCGCTCTTTCGCTTCTCCCAACTTTAGTATTCGGGCTCGTGCTTGTAGACATCTTAAACAAAAGATTCAATCTAAATATTGAAATAATCAATGCTCTTATGATTTACACAATCCTTGGTTCAATAGTGCCAAGATTTTTTATCAAATCTACAGAAGCATTAAAGAAAATTTTCTAAGCTCCGAAACACGAAATAAAAATGACAACATAGAAACTTTTTGAATTTAGACAACAAAAAAATCCCTCTTCAAGCTGAGGGATCTTTTTAGTTCGGTGCAAAAATTTTTACAAATCTAAGGCCGATCGTGGATCAGCAGCACGATCCAAAAGGTAGAGAATAGGCTCCCAGTTATCGTCAAATACCGTATCGATCACGGAAGCTCCTGGGTAAAACCCTCCACCCCATATGGATGAAGGAGAAAGCTCAAAGGTAAAACAAAATACATTAAGCTCTCCGTATAACCAGTCACAGGTATCTCCCGAAGCAATATATAATTCCGATGATTGCATAGGATCATAATGATTCATCTGAGCCATATCTGTCGCCATTTTTTTAAATATGGCTTCGTCTTCACCACCGACACCTTCATAAAGTCCACCCCAAGGATAAAGTATGAGCTCAGAAAAAGTATGAAATGATAAGGCTATTGTTATATTTTCATGAGCTAAAAAGAATTCTTTAACGGCTTGGGTTTCAGGCTCAGAAAATGCCGATTCCCCCATATAAACTTCAGAATAAGGATTGCTTGATGAGCCCCCTGTGCCCCAACCATATCCATAGTTTCGATTTAAATCGACACCATAACTGCCATTAGCATTAGAGCGACGATTTTTACGCCACGATTTATAGCGTCCACCCTCGATGTCGTACATGGCTCCATCAGGGTTAACCATGGGAATAATGTATACTTCGTTCCCATCAATAAGATTTTTTATATTTCCATCAAGATGGTACTCATCTAAAAGTTTTTGCGCTAGCATGATCGGCATTTCTGTTGAGAGGTGCTCTCTTGCATGATGGGTTCCCAAATAGGCAATAGCAGGAACAAGTTCCTCAGCTTCACTGCGTTTGCCCGAAATTTTTATCCCCCAAATGTCTTTACCCAAAACAGACTTTCCAATGGAAAAAACGCTTGCTAAATCAGGATATTCACTTTCAAGCGCTTTCAGATCTTCATACATTTCATCATAGGTATGAAACTTTTCGTCTCTGCTAGGAAAATCCATCGTTGCAGCCAAAAATGAAAAATCCTTAACAGCATTCTCGTTAAGCACACTCGTGGTTATAATTTTTTCTGAGTGCATTTTATATAAGCGCTGCATTTCATCAGCGCTGACTACTGAAAAAATTCTGTCGTTTTCAATGGAGTCGATATGAATTTCATTGGCAATTTGAGAACGTTCCTCCACATTGTTGGCAATCATTTCCACAACAAATGATGTTGATTCATCCTTTTTTGCAACACTATTAAGGCTGTAAATCAAAAGAAAACTTGTAAGCAACTTTAAAATACGCATTATCCCCCCAGACCTGTGCGCGCACCAAAAAAATAATTTTTCACCTTTCTCTCAATTGTAAAACAATCGTATAAATTTGTTCCACAAATCAACAAATTATTTTACTGTATTTTAAAAAGAGCACGGCTTTAGGTCTGTGAGAGAACTGAACTATGCCAAGGAAAAAACTTTAAAAAAATATCACAATCGGCACTAATGACAAAAATGCCAGCATCAATAATACCCCGCCGATTGGGGCAAAAAAACCAATACCTGTCCACAAAAGCAGGTGCTTTAAATAGATAGAGCCACAAAAAAATACGATACCCAAAAGGACAAAGGTCTGAGTAAGGATGATCCACAGGCTAGGAGTTGTTCGCCATAGAACAGACAAAACTATCAACAGCACAGAAAACAACAACTGATAACGAGCTGCTGTGGAAAGAGAGTGCTGTGCTACAAGGGTAAAATTTGAACCAAGAAATTTCTCAAGTCCATGAGCAATAAAAGCATCCATCATCAGCGCACTACTTCCCAAAAGAACAGAAAAAAGCCAAAATATCTTCATAAGCATTCCGTCCAAAGTCTTAAGGATTTCCAATTGCCTTCTACAGATACTTAGCTATACAAATCTTCTCGCAATTTCAAAACAGTACCTAATATTATCAAAGCGGATAATGCCAATCCCAAAAATTAACCAAGCTTTTCTGCCCCCCAGCAAAGAAGGGCATAGCACCCAAAAAAACAAGTTTAATTTTATAGATATTTATTCTTTAACAAATTCACTTCATCCATAAATGACTTAGAGGCTGTAAAAAAAATCAAATCTCAGGTGGTAAGCCAATTTTCCAATCGTCTGATACATAATCTTGCATTAGCGATGTAGTTCATTGATTCCTGATGCTTTGTATTCTTCTCATAGTTACGCACCAGACGCCTATTTCGATTCAGCCAAGCAAAAGTTCGTTCTACGGCCCAACGAAATATTTGTGGTACAAACCCCTTTTGCCCTTTTAAACGTTCCGCAGTTTCTGTGCTTACGCCTACTCTCAAGCCTGAAGACAAATTCTTATATGCGTTATCTCCAAGAATCTTCGCTAATCTGGGAAACTTCTCGCGCTTATTGAGCTCAGTAACCAATTCCTCGCCGGCAACCCTATCAGATACATTTGCTGCGGTACAAATGCATAGGAGCATCAATCCCATCGTATCAACAACGATGTGGCGCTTTCTTCCATTAATCTTCTTTCCCCCATCCAAACCACGCTCATCTACTCCTGGTTCCGCTGTCTGTGATTGGGAGTCGATGGAAACAAGTGAGGGGCTTGCATCTCTGCCAGCACAGGTTCTGACTATTGCCACGAGAATGCAGTTTAAGACCGCCCACAAACCAGAAACAGACCAGGTGCGAAAATAGTGATAGACAATACCGTGAGGAGGAAAGTCATTGGGTAAACAACGCCACACACAGCCGTTCTTTAAAACATAGAATATGGCATCAACTATGCTCCGAAAGCTATAGACACGACGTCTGCCTCGTTTGGCGTTAGCAGGAAAAAGTGGCTCAATCACTTCCCAGGCACAATCTGACAAACAGGTCTCATACAAGCACGACATGATATTTCCTTTCAAAAAGGTTTTCACGTCATACTTTCGTCACAGCGACATTTATTGAACCAGAATTGCCAAATTGATTTTTTTTACAGCCTCTTATTAATGTTCCCCTTGACTACTCCCATCCCCTCGCGCCAGCTGCCTGCAGCTAGTTTAACAAGCTTGAGCTCATCATACACCTTGAACTCACCAGATACTCCGAGAATTTCTTCTCGAGATGAGTACCAAAAATACTTCCAAGGGGGCTGATCCCCAGCAGGATAATCATTTATATACTGATCCTTCATACTTTGATTTAAACAATTATGAGGTACCAATATTTGAGCTTGCTCTTTCAACAAATCATCGGCATTGGCAATAATACACTTAAGCGCACTTATAAAAACTGGATCCCTTCTTTGGGGAGCCGAGAAAACTTGCAAATCACCTTCATCGAAAACAGTATGGTAAGGGTACAAATTTCTATACAAATCAGCATCAAAGCCAGGATTTAAATTTACTCCTAGCCTTTTTTCCAACTGGTTGTCAAAAAAGTTGGGTAATTCCTTGAAATAAGTGGTGGTATCAAAGTAGTAACCGCCAAATTCAGCTACTACCAACTGGCCTAGAATATCAACTTCACTGGCAAACATCTTCTTTTCGTTAAGTTTATCAACAAGATCTTTTAATTGAATCCTTTCATGTTCATTAAGAGATTGCAGTCCGTTGGATTTTTCAATTAAATCATCTATAGACTTAACTTTTATAAAGTTTTCCTTGCCACTAAATAGTTCTCTAGCAGATAAAACTACAGATTTACGAACCCAAAAATTTACATCAATATTTTTATTTCTACTACTATTATCTCTTGATAAAAGCTCATACAGTCTCTCAGGTCCCAACCCAGCCATAAGTTTTCGCTGATCAGTACCTAAGTCTCCCATCCAAACATAATGGATCTTATTTTCATAATTAGCGCATAGCCTTCCAACATAAACACAAACTAATAAAAAAATTACAATTCTCATATAACCCTCAAACGATAAAATATTAAAAAACAACTTCACTCATCCGACTCAGACTAGGAAAACTAACGCATTCGGTAAAATTGTTCATGAAATGTGCCAGTTGCATTTCTCGGCAGCTTTGGAGGGTGGATCAGCTTATTCCAATTTTCTGTTCTCTTGAAGCTGCCGATTCGTTTTAATTTCGGCCAAAGTCGAGCTCAATATATATATAAATAGTTTGTCATCCCCGCGCAGGCGGGGATCCTGGCAAAACGGCTAACTAACCTGAGTTTCGTTTAAGCCCTGGAAGTTTTTAAGAAAAAAAATGCTTAAAAGTCTGAATAACCCAATTTCAAACGGTCAAGCACTATGAAAAATCTAATAGAACTTTTTTGTCATGTAGATGACTTTGTAAACAACATCACAGACGCTACTATTCTTTCGTTGGAAAGTAGCGATTGCAAAAAGAGCAGAAAACACAGAGGCAATCTATCTCTTAGTGAGATGATGACTATTTTAATTTTTTTCATATGTCCAACTACAGAAACTTTAAAGCCTTCTATCTAGAATATGTTTCTCGGCATTTGCGAACAGACTTTCCTAAGCTGACCAGTTACAGTCGCTTTGTTGCCACCATGCCAAAAATAAGCTTGCCAATGGTTTTATTCATGCATGAACTTTTTTGGCAATGCACAGGAATATCTTTTATTGATTCAACATCTGTTGCTGTATGCCATAATAAACGTATTGCCCGAAATAAAGTTTTCAAAGAATATACTGCACGCGGAAAAACTTCGATGGGGTGGTTTTTTGGTTTTAGAGGCTGTAAAAAAAATCAATTTGGCAATTCTGGTTCAATAAATGTCGCTGTGACGAAAGTATGACGTGAAAACCTTTTTGAAAGGAAATATCATGTCGTGCTTGTATGAGACCTGTTTGTCAGATTGTGCCTGTGAGGTGATTGAGCCACTTTTTCCTGCTAACGCCAAACGAGGCAGACGTCGTGTCTATAGCTTTCGGAGCATAGTTGATGCCATATTCTATGTTTTAAAGAACGGCTGTGTGTGGCGTTGTTTACCCAATGACTTTCCTCCTCACGGTATTGTCTATCACTATTTTCGCACCTGGTCTGTTTCTGGTTTGTGGGCGGTCTTAAACTGCATTCTCGTGGCAATAGTCAGAACCTGTGCTGGCAGAGATGCAAGCCCCTCACTTGTTTCCATCGACTCCCAATCACAGACAGCGGAACCAGGAGTAGATGAGCGTGGTTTGGATGGGGGAAAGAAGATTAATGGAAGAAAGCGCCACATCGTTGTTGATACGATGGGATTGATGCTCCTATGCATTTGTACCGCAGCAAATGTATCTGATAGGGTTGCCGGCGAGGAATTGGTTACTGAGCTCAATAAGCGCGAGAAGTTTCCCAGATTAGCGAAGATTCTTGGAGATAACGCATATAAGAATTTGTCTTCAGACTTGAGAGTAGGCGTAAGCACAGAAACTGCGGAACGTTTAAAAGGGCAAAAGGGGTTTGTACCACAAATATTTCGTTGGGCCGTAGAACGAACTTTTGCTTGGCTGAATCGAAATAGGCGTCTGGTGCGTAACTATGAGAAGAATACAAAGCATCAGGAATCAATGAACTACATCGCTAATGCAAGATTATGTATCAGACGATTGGAAAATTGGCTTACCACCTGAGATTTGATTTTTTTTACAGCCTCTAAGAGGTATTTTTCTTCCAGTTCGCTAAAATTAGTATCGTGTGAGTAGTTTATTTCTATAGTCTGCAATGCGGAACTAATTTTAATAATGTCAGCGGGTTCTTCAATGCTCAAGTTAAGCCCAGATAGTGCACTGAGAGAAAAAGACAAACTTAAAAAATATATTTTCATAAAAATCTCACATTATTGAGAGTCGAGCGCTTTTTTGAGGGCTGCTTCAAGAATTTCTTGATCTAGGATTCCGTTCTTAGCCCAAACAACAATTCCTGAAGGATTGATAATATAAGTGGTTGGCAGGGTTTCCGCACGCCAATTGTTCATGACCGCGGAATCAACAAAACCGAGTTGATAGTTAAGAGAAAATCGATCTTTTAGTGCCAGTACGTCTTCCTTGTTGCTATCAACTATTGCCCCCACAAAGGATATTTGCTTTTTATACTTAGCAGCCATTTTGCTTAAAATTGGTAGCTCTTTTTGGCATGGCGGACACCATGTAGCCCAAAAATTAACCAGCATGGGTTTTTGTGCAGAAAGATTTTTAAAAGAATTACTCCTACCCGAAAGACCCAAAATTTTGTCGTTTATGGGAGCGAAAGAGCCAATCTTTAGACCAGGATTGTACCGACCTATAACAAAAAACGAAATCGCCGATGCTACACACAGGTAAATAACAATCCTAAGGATTTTGTGGTTTTGCGTGGGTTTGGTCTTCATTGGAAGCCTCATCTTTAGAAGGATCGAGGCCTTCTATGGAAACTTTGTCTTCAAAAATTAATTCAGGTTCTAGCGAACTTGGTTGAAGCAGCTCTTGTTTTTCAGTAGAGGTATTTTGTTCTGTTTTTGTTGTTTCCTCTTGCGAGTTTGGTTCTAAAGGGGACTCTACATGAGGCGGAGTAATAGTGAGCAGAGGATCTTTGTTAGGCTCTAGTTTTGGTTGTTCAAAAAAACTTTCGGGAGAAAGAGCTTGTTTAGCTGGTGGAACCTCATTGGCGTTGGCAGGAGCTTTCTTGGGCATAATGTAGAGCTCACCTTTTTCTTTACGAATTGTGAGCATTCGGGCCCCATAAAGATTTTCTGGTATCAGACTAATATTTTCAAATGGCGCAGAGGGATCGTAGTAATAGGTTTTGTCATCCAGCGTGACCGCTACGATGACTGAATAAAAAAGAGCGGGTGAAAAAATGGTTATAAGATCTGGGTTTATATATTCACTCGAAATAGCAAGAAGTTCAGAGGAATATCCTAGGCTTGTGAACATTGCTTTGGCTAGTATGGCAATATCAAACGGTGAGCCAAAACGCTTGGCGAAAGTTTTTGTTGCAGGTTGAACGCTTTGTTCCAGGTAGGGACCAACAATGGCTCTTCTTTCAATATCATTATTCAAAAATGAAAATATTCGAACGATTTTAGCAATATTAGAAGGCTGTTTTTGAGCTTCTTCGTTGGAAAATTCTCGAATAGCTTGGGAAGGATAATCGTATCGATCAATCCGGTTGTAGAGGTAGCTTGCTACCTGGCCCCAGTTATCAAAGGGAGGGTTTCGTTCATTTTGTGTAGGAGATTCAAAAGTAAAAAATAATTGCATGCGTTGGGCAGGAGTTTTACTTTTGGTATCTAAAAATTCTTTCTGAAAAATAAAGCGTGTGCCGAGTCCTTCTTCATTATCCCTTTGTCCCCAAAGGAGATTCTTATGTTCAAGATGGGTAGGTGTAAACACGCAGGGAACACCATTATCTGTGACTTGGAAATGAGACTTTACTCCGAAAGGAATATCAACATTAAGAGTGGTTTTCAGCGTGGGTACACTCTCTTCAAAATAAATTGGAGAGTGCCAGCGAGTATCCATCCACGTGTAAGTAGTGGTGAGAATTACTTCTTCTCCTGATTTTAAATAGGGTATGACAAGAGACAGCTTTGAACGGGCAGGAGTCCACACTCTTTGGTTTTGGTTTACAACTGTTTGAGATACTTTTTGGGCCTCAAATTCCCTTATCACTTTTCCGTCTTTTTTTACTTGGGCATAAAGGTTGGCATCATACATCAAGGGATCAATCACCAATTCTCGTTTAAAGGGAAGGCCTATGTGTGCTTGTGAAAACTGGTAATGCTGGATTTGGGTGATTGATAAATATGCAGGCATCCGTGACTTTGCCGGCACGAAAATAAGATTAACATCATTTTTCGTGATTGCTATTTCATGAGCTAACTCAAAATTAGTTTTAGTGACTATAACCCGTTGGATGCAGGCGCTTTGAAAGATTCCTAAAAGTATAAACAAGTAAATTAGTTTTTTTGAAAACATATCAGCGAGCCTTTAGTTTAAACCCTTACGTGATAGAGGGGGTTAACAATAAAATAGCCTGATTAGAGTAAAAAGCACAATTGGGTTTTTATCTTGTATCTGCAGTCACTTTGTCTGACCCCATAGCTTTGTTTGAAATATAATTGCTGACAAGTATTTTAAAGCTATCTCTGATTACGTTTTTTGCTAATTATTTATCGCTAACATGTAGAGTGAGATCTGCAAAATTGTTGATACTAACAAAAATTATTTTTCAAAAAACATAAATGATCGATATTTAGAGTGTGGCATAAAATAATTTTGATTGAGGGCTTGTATATCTCGATGCCTATGCAACTTTTTTGTAAGAAACAAAAATTTTTTAGGTAGGATATGAAAGGTTTAATGCTTGTTTTTATGCTGCTTGCTATAAAGTGCACGGCATTAAACGAAATATCTCTTGCCGTATTTATGGGGGGCGAACTTCAAAGCTCTCCACATTCAATCCCTACAAAAAGGCAAGAATCTTATGCTCAATCAGCAATTTCACTCTTGGGGCACTACCAAGCGCTTATGGTGAAATATCTTAGACAGCTCAAAGAAGTGGTCGAAGATGGGGGTGAGTGGATCTTTCTTTTTTGGTGGAACAATTGTTCATATTATTTTCGCGAGCTTTCTTATTATTTTGAGGAATCAATCAATTCGTTGATAAAATTTTTTTTGTCGCTTCATTGGGTTGTGATGGCAACTGTTTTTTCTCTTTTATCTTTGCTGCTACATCGTTCATGGAAATTATCTATGAGTATTTTTGGGGGATGTTTTATTGTTGCGAGCCTTTCTTTGTGGAATGAAACCATTGAAACCATCGTGCTGGTATCTCTATCGACAATTCTTGCTTTGCTTATCGGGATACCTGTCGGAATAGCTGCTGCTTATCGGCCAAAAATTTATAAAAGAATACGGCCAATCCTTGATTTTATGCGCAGCATACCGACACCAATTTATTTTTTACCAACATTAATTTTATTTGGTTTAGGTATGGGGCCTGGTCTTATTTCTACTGTTTTATTTTCTGTTGCAGCACCCATCAGAGCGACCTATGCAGCTATGAGGCAGGTCCATAGAGACTTAAATGACGTTATAGAAGCTTTTGGAGCAAATTTTTGGCAAAGGTTGATCAAGCTCGAAATGCCGAGCGCTTTTCCTGAGATGAAAAGGGGAGTCAGGCAGTGCGTAATGCTTTCTTTTTCAATGTTGATTATTGCAGCCTTTGTTGGAGCTCAAGGCTTGGGTAAGCCATTGGTACAAGCCCTCAATACTGCAGACATAAAGCTTGGATGCCAAGTAGGTATTGCTATTATAATCGTCTCTCTTCTTTTAGATAAATTACTGCCCAATGAAGCCAGGTAGTTTGGTGTTTGGCTTTTACAATTTTGAAATTTGGGAAAAATTTCCTTCCTTGCAAAAAATTAGCTTACGTTCGATTTTTTGGAGGGAACAATAAAGATGCAACAATTGCGCTGCCAAGCAAGAAGCAAATCACCAACAGTGAAAAATATATTGGTAACTGAACAATAGTGCTCAGAAGCATTTTGCTGCCTACGAAGAGAAGTATTAAGGCCAGTCCTACTCTTAAATAGTGAAAACGGCTCATTGCATGGGCAAGAGCAAAATATAAAGCGCGAAGACCTAAGACTGCAAAAATATTTGAAGTAAAAACTATAAATGGATCAGTGGTGATGGCAAAGATCGCGGGTATAGAGTCAACGGCAAAAACAAGATCGGTAGCCTCAACCGTTAACAAAACCAAAAGCAGTGGTGTGGCAACATATTGGCCTGATTTTTTCACAATAAATGCAGTGCCATGAAAATCTTTGGTCATTGGTACGAATCGCCAAAAAATACGCACGAGAAAATTTTTTCCAGGATCACTTTGAGAGGCTTTTTCAAAAAGAAGGCGCACCCCGGTCCACAGTAAAAAAATGCCAAAAATATAGACAAGCCAGTGATATTTTTGTAAAAGTGCCGCCCCAGCAACAATCAATAAAGCTCTCAATAGTAAGGCACCAATAATGCCCCAAAATAAAACTCGATGCTGTAAAAATTCAGGTACGGAAAAATATGAAAAAATTACGATGAAGATGAAGAGGTTGTCTACCGATAATGCTTTTTCAATTAAGTAACCGCTGAGAAATTCTAAAGCGGGATCGTGACCGAACCACAGCCATACCAAGAGATTAAAGGCAAGAGCAAATCCGATCCAGACTAAGGTCCAGGTCAAAGCCTCTTTAACTCGGATTTTGTGGGCTTTTCGATGAAAAATTCCCAAATCTATAGCCAACAATAACAAGACAAAAATTATAAAAGCAGCCCATAAAAATGGAGTTCCAATGCTTTCAATTTTCATATGACCTTCGAAAATATATGAGTGTGAGGTTTTAAAAGTTTTCCAAATGCCAGATTAGCAATGAATGGATCACAGAGGCAATTTTCCGCTTCTTTAGGGGGAGTAATATTTTTATTTGCGTCTAACGCTTGACAAGTTAAACCATTATGCGATTTTAGCCCGCATGCGCTCGTAGCTCAGCTGGATAGAGCATCAGACTACGAATCTGGGGGTCGCACGTTCGAATCGTGCCGAGCGCGCCACTTAACTCCCCGAAAATATTGAGTTTTATCCTAAGTAACTATGAGAAGAATACAAAGCATCAGGAATCAATGAACTACATCGCTAATGCAAGATTATGTATCAGACGATTGGAAAATTGGCTTACCACCTGAGATTTGATTTTTTTACAGCCTCTTAAGCAAAACTCAGGTTACGATAGGCGTTGAGTGGGGCGGAAAAAAGGAAGTTAGGGAAATTAACAATGAAAGCACTTATATTACTTATCGTTGCATTATCGCAACTGATCTTTATCCCTGCGCTGTCCATGAATGCTATCAGCACCGATCAATATAAAAAGAAGCGCGGTATTTTCATGGATCACCCTAGTGCGACGGAAGCGAATTTCATCAAAGAAAAATTTGACTGCGGGAAGGTTAAGCACTCGCCTGTAGAGTTTGGCTATAGCACCGTGGATAAGATCACATCGAACTCCGTAATTCATTATAAGTATCACGAGGTTACTCCGGGCGCATATCGCAGGACCATTAGTTTTGCAGTGTTCCCCAACCGTCATAATGTTTCGCAAGTGGTATCCAATAAATCGGATCTCCCCAATGAGGATCTCCTATGCACCGAGAAGTATGCGAGCATCTCAGTGCAATTCATTGGTGATCACGAGCTGGAACTCTTCATCCTTAGCGAGTATAGCTCGATGAATGAGCCCGAAGACTATACAGCAACGGTTGGGCAGACCATTAACTGGATCATCAGCGAGTTCATTCCAAGCGGGGTTTTTCACTCTGCCACCAGGGTTTTTATTGAAGACAGCTCGATTGAGCTTGAGAAGTACCTGATCGAATTATTTAGTAACCTGAAACTTAAGGTGGCCAAATACCTGCCGATCCAACCCGGTATCAACAAATACTTTGGGATTACTGTCAATCTTCAGAGTAGTAGGTAATACAAAAGCCTTTTTTTGAAAATGCCTACCTGACCAGGTTCAAACAGATGTGGGATTTTTGCGATAAATAAGAAGGGACTCTATTTTGGAATTGAGAGCCAAAGAGGAGCCCCTCATGCAGCAACATTACTTGCTTCACCAAGTATATTATAAAATAAAAAAAGTTCGCGTAAGTAGCTCAGATAAAGAAGCACAAGAACGATTTGATGCGGTAGGACGCTTTGAAGCAGCACTATCTAAGCTCGACTTTGGCCGAAATTTGATGATTTAATTTTTCATCATCCACGTTATGCGGCTTGGCAAAGTGCTTGAAGAATAAGGTTGTCATTCTTATTGCTATTATTCAACAGCCGCATGGTGCCTGGGTTGTTTTGAAATAGGTGATGCCAGGGACTGTTGTAGGGATCGAAGCCGAATACCCTTGATAAGAGGCTGTAAAAAAAATCAAATCTCAGGTGGTAAGCAAATTTTCCAATCGTCTGATACATAATCTTGCATTAGCGATGTAGTTCATTGATTCCTGATGCTTTGTATTCTTCTCATAGTTACGCACCAGACGCCTATTTCGATTCAGCCAAGCAAAAGTTCGTTCTACGGCCCAACGAAATATTTGTGGTACAAACCCCTTTTGCCCTTTTAAACGTTCCGCAGTTTCTGTGCTTACGCCTACTCTCAAGCCTGAAGACAAATTCTTATATGCGTTATCTCCAAGAATCTTCGCTAATCTGGGAAACTTCTCGCGCTTATTGAGCTCAGTAACCAATTCCTCGCCGGCAACCCTATCAGATACATTTGCTGCGGTACAAATGCATAGGAGCATCAATCCCATCGTATCAACAACGATGTGGCGCTTTCTTCCATTAATCTTCTTTCCCCCATCCAAACCACGCTCATCTACTCCTGGTTCCGCTGTCTGTGATTGGGAGTCGATGGAAACAAGTGAGGGGCTTGCATCTCTGCCAGCACAGGTTCTGACTATTGCCACGAGAATGCAGTTTAAGACCGCCCACAAACCAGAAACAGACCAGGTGCGAAAATAGTGATAGACAATACCGTGAGGAGGAAAGTCATTGGGTAAACAACGCCACACACAGCCGTTCTTTAAAACATAGAATATGGCATCAACTATGCTCCGAAAGCTATAGACACGACGTCTGCCTCGTTTGGCGTTAGCAGGAAAAAGTGGCTCAATCACTTCCCAGGCACAATCTGACAAACAGGTTTCATACAAGCACGACATGATATTTCCTTTCAAAAAGGTTTTCACGTCATACTTTCGTCACAGCGACATTTATTGAACCAGAATTGCCAAATTGATTTTTTTTACAGCCTCTAAGGCTTTACAGAAAAATAAAAAGCGCATAGAAAGCAGGTCGAGGGGTTGTAGCTCAGCTGGGAGAGCGCTTGAATGGCATTCAAGAGGTCGTCGGTTCGATCCCGATCAGCTCCACCAAAAGCCGTCTATGAGGCGGCTTTTTTTTATGGTGTTTAAAGTCAAAAAGAAGCCAAGTTCTCGCTAAGATCTGGAATAGTAAATTCTGTAAATTGTTTAGAATCAGCACCTTAGCACTCACCCTTACAGACATGCCTCGGAGTTTTTTGGGCCCAACTTACTCTTCCCTAACCTGATTGACAAAAAGCTATGGATTAGCTCTAAATATCGCGTCTTTTGGCTTTTTTGGCTAAAAAGTATTGATAAATAAATCCGCCACCTCTTCTGCCCCTTAATTTTTTGGCCGTGGATCGGGTGATGTGTGATAAGCGCGGGAGAAAAAATGGTTGGTTATGCTGTAATCGAAATAGGAAGCAAACAACATCGGGTTTCGGTTGGTGAAAAGCTGTTGGTTGATTTGCATGCAAATAAGATGGTAGGTGATACCATCGAAGTGCAAAAAGTAATGATGTTGGGTGGAGACGAATATCGCGTTGGTAAACCTTTTATTGACGGAGCAAAAGTAACCTGTACGGTAAGTGATATGGGCAAAGAAGGCACCGGGGTAAAAGGCGAAAAACTTCGTGCTTACAAGAAAAAACGCAGAAAGGGTTTCGATAAAACTATTGGCCACCGTCAACGTTACACTGAAATAACTATTAGCGACATCAAAGGCTAAAAGGAGAGATATAAAATGGCTCATAAGAAAGGCCAAGGGTCTACAAGAAACGGTCGTGATTCTAACCCGAAGTTTTTGGGTGTTAAACGCTCTGACGGACAGTTTGTATTAGCCGGTAATATTTTGGTGAGACAACGCGGAACTAAAATCAAAGCAGGGGAAAATGTGGGCATTGGTCGTGACCACACTCTTTTCTCTCTCGTTGATGGCCGAGTGAAATTTTCAAAAGGCCAAAATCAACGTGTATACGCAAGCGTCAACGCTGTTGAAGCCTAGATACTAAGACGTTCACTTTTAAAAAAAAGGCTGCGCATCTGCGCAGCTTTTTTATGAGCCGGCAAGAAAAAGTTTAATGCCTCTTAAAAGCATCTTAACAGCTATCAGAGCACACACCATACCGATCACACGTTCAGCCACATGCATTCCGGTTTTTCCAACTTTTGACAATAAAAATGGTCCAAGCAAAATAATTATGGCAGTGAACAGCCATGCTAATAACACCGCAGACAGAGAATAAAGCCAAAATTGCTCTTGCTCGTGAGCAATTAATATCACAGTAGCAATAGATGAAGGCCCCACTACTAAAGGCATAGCAATGGGCACTAGGAATGGCTCTTCCTCTAAGTTTTGCAGGTTCACCATACTAGAACCAGGAAAAAGCAAACTAATAGAAAAAAACAAAAATATGATACCGCCGGTAACTGTTACTGCTGCGTGAGAGACATTGAGTGCAGCAAGCAAATAAGTTCCTGAGAAATAAAATATCAACAGTATTATTAAGGCAAAACTTACCTCTCTATACAGAATGACTTTCTGTCTGCCTTTGCTAAAATTTGAAATGAGAGTTGCAACTATACCGGTATTACCAATAGGATCGAGTACCAAAAAAAGTTGCAGGGCTTTGGCGATAATTAAAGCAAGCACCGTACTCATTATCTAATTCCTTCTGCAGCAATGCTGGCAAAACCTTTTAAGAGCATTTCAACTGCCATCATTGTTAACAAGAGCCCCATTAATCTTTCCGTTGCAATCAGCGCTCTGCGCCCCACCACATTTCTTATTTGTTGCGCAAAAAACAAAACAGTGATTGATAATATCCAAGCTATCATCAAAGCATACACCAATTGATGTCCTGAAGTTTCCTGATGAGCATAGAGCATGATGGTGGTCAAAATTGAAGGGCCGGCAATCATGGGGGTAGCGATGGGGAAAATAAATGGCTCTTCTTTAAATGTATGAATCGTAGGTTTAGGAACAGGAAAAATCATGCGAATAGCAATTAGAAATAAGATGAGCCCTCCTGCAAGAGAAATAGTCTGGGTGTTGACCTCCAAAGCCTCCAACAAATAGTCGCCGATTATATAAAAAAATAACATTATCAAGAGAGCTAAAAACATTTCGCGCACAATAATCAACTGCCGGCGAGATGAATCGAGGCGTTCAACTAACTCTAAGTAACCCATAATATGTCCCACCGAATTCATGATCAAAAACATGGTTAATGTGGTGGAAAAAAAACTCATTTTTAAGCCTCGTAATCTTTAACATCTTTTTTAGGTAAAAATACTTCGCAAGCATTAACAATACTCACTTATATTTCATTGCATCTCTTTATGAAAAAATAAAATCAAGTCTAGGAAAACTCAACAAGGTTCACAAAAACTTTCAATAAATTGCTGAAAAAACTGTTTGGGGCATACCGTTTAAGGAAAAAATAAAATCCTTCGAAAAATAACACATCGCTGGGTATAAAAAATTTTCTGCTGCTTTGACATCTTTTTTCTCCCCCAATGTAACATAGCTCTTAACACACTGAAAATATTATTTTTACTACTTAAACCATATACATACTTAAGATTCTTAAAGTATTTTTTTATATTTTCAGTGTTCCTGCTTTACTTTTAGGGGGAATTTTAATGAACTTAACTTTTCTTTGGCTTCTTTGGTCTTTATTTTCATTTGCATCCTTGGCCGACTTCATTGTTGAATTACCTTCTGGAGAATTTATTGGGCTAGGGAAATGGGACACAAACCTCGGCCAATCAGGAGAATTTCAAACCTATATAAAATTTGATAACAATACTTCCAATGCGAATTATATTTGGACAGATGGAAGCACCAGCCTCAATCTGACTTTTAATTTTGCTTCCGATGGGTGGTTTGGTGTGTTCTCTGATGGGCAAGAGGTTGGTCAAGGATTTTGCATGTCTCATCAGTGTCGTTACTGGATGACCATCGATTCAGCTTTTTATACAGAAACCCTCACCTTTGCTCTCGATCGTTTTTATAAAATTGGTTTTAAAAAGATAGATGACCAAATTATTCGCTGGCAGGAAATTTTGCGCGCCATTGGAGATTTGCCAATCGGAATTCCAAACTTGCCAATAGTTCCCGAATTGCCAATTCCAACGGATCCTGTTGGCTTGCTGCCTGAGTTGCCTGGCTTGCCCTTAGATGGTTTGCTACCAGGTTTACCTGTTCACTAATAATTGTGCATAATTTTTAAAAAAATCCTCCATCATTATTAAACGATGGAGGATTCTTTCTTGCTCACTCTTTTTAAAAATTTTCTCAGACTAATCCCTACTCCGCAATCACGCAAAAAATTAACTACTATGTTCCACTAAAACGGATGGGAGTTTTTTTTGCTGCGCCCATTAAACCTACTCGAGCATCTTGGCTCTTAAAAATTTTTTCTAAGCCAGCAATTTCAAGTTCAAGCCCCTTTTCTAGCTGCCCAAATTGAGCTTGAGAAATCAATTCGTCGGCTGCTTTTATCGCCAAAGGAGCTTTTTTAGTTACTTTTTCTAAAGCTTTGCGAGCACGTTCACTGATAGCGGTTGTCTCTGAACTGTGTCCCCCAGGTACACTGAAAGCCTGACGCAAATCTTTGAACACATCCTGCGAAGGTATCTCTTTAGCTTTATAATTATTGAGAATTGAATATACCATCGCCTTAGCATCGTTTAAGAGATCTTCGGCGTTGCTGCATTCATCAATCAATCCGATTACTTTTGCTTCAGTTCCTGAAAGCAAAGTTCCAGTCAGCACCAAAAAACGCGCCAGCTCAGGACCTATTCTCAGCGGAGTTCTTTGCGTACCACCTAGCCCGGGATAGATTCCTATCCCGGTTTCGGGAAAACCAAGCCTGGCATCAATGGTTGCAATGATTTTATCGCAACAAAGTGCGAGTTCCAGACCGCCCCCTAGCGCAAGCCCACTGATGGCGGCTACCACTGGCTTTGATGAGCGATCGATCTGTAAAAACAATTCTTGTGTTGATGCAGCAAACGAAACAATTTGTTCTACCTGCCCTTCTGCAATTTTTTCATTGAAAAAATTTAAATCTGCCCCCGCCATAAATGCGCGTTTATTTCCCGTAATAATAATTCCTTTAACATGAGACTCTTGCTCTAAGTCGCTGAATACTTTTGCCAGCTCATCCTTAAGTTTTTCATCAAGAGCATTCATTGAATCTGGACGGTTTAATTTTATCAATGCGATATCTTTTTCGTGAATGACTTCAATATTATTTGATTTAAAAGCTATATTATCCTCCAAATGTTGACTGAGTATACTTGGTACCTTAACACCGTGGACTGCATCTGAATAATGGCATAAAAAATTTTTAATTTTATCTTGGTTTTGATTGATAAGCTCGAATGGACCTTTAGGCCACAGCAAACCCACACGTGCCCCTAAATCTACTTCAAAAGTTCCCCCGATATTTTCTTCAAATACCAATTGACACGCTATTACTGAAACCACGCTTAATAAACGTTTGGCCACATACTCAGCTTGTTTTTGATCCACTTCACCCAAAAGAGGCCATGGTTCAGACTTTTCAATTTGTTTAGCTATAAGTTGACAGGGCACATAGAATTCTCCCAGACTCTGGGCCATGGCATTGGCTGCATGCATAGTGATGGGAATTCCCGTCACATTCATCAACTGAAAAGGCCCCATCGGAATTTGAAAAAACTCTCGAGCTCCATGCTCGATAGTCGCACTATTGGCCTTATTTTCTGCAAGAATTTTTACAGCTTCATTGAGCCATGGCACAAAAAAGCGATTCACAATAAAACCAGGAGAGTCTTTGGATTTGATGATTATCTTTTTAATTGATTCTTGTATAAAACAAGCTCGGTTCGTCACATCTATATCAGTCGTATTTGTGGGAATTACTTCGACCAAACGATTTTTTGCAGGATGAAAAAAATAATGAAGCCCTAAAAAACGCTCTGGGTATTTCAAAGTGCTTTGTAATTCGCTCACTGAAAAACTCGATGTATTGGTTGCAACGATTGCTTGAGGGCTGACTATTTGTTCGATATCTTGAAACAAAGATTTTTTGGCATTCAAGTCTTCAAAAATCGCTTCGATTACCAGTGAACTTTTAGCAATGCGGGCAAGATCATTGCTAAAGTCTAAATTTGCTTTAATTAAATTTACATCATCCTGTCGAAATATCTTTCTTTCTACTGCCTGCTCAAGCGTCGCATTGATACTGCTTTGAGCTCTTTTTAGCCCTATTTCATTTCGTTCAACCACACTAACAAAATAACCATTTGAAGCATATTTCTGAGCAATGCCTGCTCCCATTGTGCCGGCACCTATAACAGCAATATGATTGTCGTCGTTTTTCAAGCTATGCATGCTCATCCCCTAATAAAATAAAGCGCTTTGAAAACATTAACCCGAAACAAAATTATTTTGGAAGACTCAGCGGTTAACCAAAATTTCCGAATTCTTTTTTTGAGTAATGCTTGCAACTTTTATTGTTTCCATCATAGCTAATGAACTCTTCATATGGTTTTTAAATTCGACAAGATAAGCTCCTGAAAGAGGCGGCAGATTAGATAATTTTTTTCTAAAATGAGCGAGCTTGACAAATTTCTTTCTTTTTCCCTGCATCTGATAAATACCAAGATGCAAATGAGGTCCCGTGCATAAAATTCCGCTTTCACCAATTGTTCCGATCTTTTGTCCTCGTTTCACTCTACTTCCAATTGAAAGCGTTGAAAGCAAGGTATCTGCATGAAAATACTCGGAATAGAGACCATATTTGTGGCGAATACGAATCATATTACCCACCATTTTATCAAAACGCTTTTCAACCACTTCCCCATCAGCAATGGAAAAAAAATCTGTTCCCACTGTGCCGCGATAATCTATGCCATTATGCCGAATTCTTTTTTTTCTCACTGGATGCATGCGCCAGTTTTGCTCCGATGTAGCGACCGTTTCATAAACCGGGGCGAGAGAAAATTCTTTCTCTAGTGATGTACCTGTCTCATCATAGAAACCATCGATCATCCCATCTTTCGAGCGAAAATGTGTAGCAAATAGAGTTCGGTGTGACTGTTTATAAAAGACTGACTGAATTTTTCCGTACCCTATAAAATTACCTTCAGCATATTTTTTATTTAGCAGAATCTCGATATGATCCTTGCTCAGCACTTCATTGGGTAGCCGCATACGCCAGGCAAAAACATTCATCAAACCTTGCATGAGTTCATTGCCAAAAGGAAGTGACATAAAACTACTAAAAAGCGTGCCATGCACTTTAATCTGAACGAGCTCTGTTTCCTCTCTTACCTCGGCTTGATCTACACTTACCTGAAACTGAGGGTCTTCGACTTCAAAATTATTTCGTTTTGCTACATAGTTAATGGGAATTCTATTGGAATCTACCTTTTTGAGAATAAATTCTTTGATCAAAGCTTGATCTTGCTGGTTACGAATAATTTCAAATTTGTATAGATCTCCTGGCGCAAGATCTCTTGCACTAATAAAAGGTTTTAAGGCCATATTGAGAGAATGGATTTCTTGACCACCGATCTCTTGCTGCGAAAGAATAGAGTGAAGCGTCTGACCTTCTACAATAGATAAAAATTTTTTATTTTTATCCTCATACAAAAGAGGCTTCGTATTCTCTAAGATCTCCTTGGGAGCATAGGAAATACCACTCCGCAAGTAATCTCTTTCATCGCACATAGGATCTTCTAATGCAAACTGCTCATATTTATTAGAAGTGGAATTTGAAGCAGCCCTGAGTAAATAAAATCCACTTAAAAAAAATAAAAGAGCAAGAAGCATGCTTCCGTATAATTTTGACATATAATTCCTATGAATTAGTTTTTACACGCTATCCATGCTTTAGCCGGAAGCTTAGAACGTGCTTGATACAGTAAAAATGGAACGGGCCATCCTACTAAATGTAAAACTTCAATAGCACAAAAAACAAAAAAATTGCGCTGATATAATTCTCGATGCGGAACAAAAAAATTATGTGCGCAATATGAAAAAGGAAATGAAATTATTACATCAAGATCTATTGTACGCGGAGCATTGCTATAGCTTCGAATTCTGCCAAGTTTCTGTTCTATCTGTCGAAGCTCCCAAAAAAGAGCATAGGGTTCAAGATCACTACTCAATGCAATTGCTGAGTTAAAACATAATCGGTTGATGGACATTTGTTGCGATTGATTGCAGTACTTATTGCTCATATTGTGAACGGTAATTTTTGAAGTACAACTAATCTCGCTGAGGGCCTTTTCTAAGTAATCTGCACTGATGGATGAGCCTGCTGAAATAATAAAACGCATTGTCGCTATCAAACTCCATGGAGACTATGCAAAGCAAGTCCTGCTTGCTCTCGAGCTATTTCATCAACCCGCTCATTCAATTCATTGCCCGCATGACCTCGTACCCATTTCCATGTCACACGATGTTTTTGAGCAGCTTCAAATAATTCCTTCCATAAATCAGCATTGACGACTTCTTTTTTTTGAGAATTTTTAAACCCAGAACGTCGCCAATTATGAATCCACTCAGTCATCCCTTTCACAACGTACTGACTATCACTGTAAATTTCCACATGGCATTTCTTTTTAAGCGCCAAAAGCCCGCTTAGAGCTGCTTTTAATTCCATTCGATTATTTGTCGTCGAAATTTCATAACCACAGACAACGCGCTCTTGTTGAGTATTATCGAGCATGAGAAGAGCAGCAAAACCACCTGGTCCTGGGTTTCCTAAGCATGCTCCATCACAATATATAGTGACTTTTGGTGTTATCACTTTGATTTATCCCACCTGCAAATGACTTAAAAATAGAGTCGCAATCACCATATAAATTAATATCCCGCTAATATCATTGAGAGTAGTAACAAAAGGTCCAGATGCAATGGCAGGATCAATATCAAGCCTTTTTAACACACTCGGCGCTATAACTCCCAAGGCTGCCGCCGTCATCATGCCTCCCGTCATAGAAATCAACACGACCAAACCCAAATAATAATTATATTCAGTAAGAAAAATAAAACCTACGAGACCAGCAAAGAAACCATAGATCAGTCCCATCAAAAGTCCCACACGAACTTCTTTAAAAATAAAACTAGGTACATTGGATAAATCATATTTACCAGTAGCAAAACCACGAATCAATAAAGCTGCAGATTGTGTGCCGACATTTCCCCCCATCGCTGTAATAACAGGAACAAATGAAAAAATAACAACAGCTCTTTCCAAGGTTGTCTCGAAAAAATGCAATAACAAGCCACTCAGTAAAGAGCAACACAGAGCAACACCAAGCCATGGTAGACGCAAACGTACAGTCGCAAAAACAGCACTAGGATATACTAATTCTTCAGAACTAGTACCTGCCATATGCAAGGCATCTTCCTCCGCTTCTTCAGATAAAACATCGACAACATCGTCGATAACAATTCTTCCCAACACTCTACCGCTATCATCAACTACCGGAACAGTGATCAAATCATATTTTCTAAAGATTGCAGCAACCTCTTCCTGGTCTAATAAAGGTTTAACAAACACAACATCAGTATCCATAACATCTGCTACTTTGGTAGTTTCTTTACTAAGAAGCAAATCAACTAAGGCAAGAGTTCCTAGGAGTCGGTCATGATGATCAACAACCAAGACGGATAGAACTTCAACATCCTCCTCAACCAGTTGGCGAACTTTTTTTATAGCATCTGAAATCTGAGCATCCTCACGCACAAGAGCAAGCTCAAGCTGCATGATACCGCCAGCTGAATCCTCGGGATAACGCAATAATTCCTGAACTTGAATTCGTTCTTTTAAAGAAAGCAGCCGTAACGCTTCTATACGCTCTGCTATTGGCAGTTCTGCAACTAAATCTGCAGCATCATCTGTTTCTAATCCTCTTAACAGATCAGCTATTTCTGCATTGCTTAGAAGGGGGAGCAAAGTTGTACGCTCATCGCGATCAAAACCAAAAACAACTGCAGCTTTTAATTCCTGCTCATCGATCAGTTTTAATAATCGAGGCCATTCATTAATATCAACTTCACGAAAAAATTCGATAATGTCTGCACTGTGAACCAAGGACGTAATATAATTTTTTACTTCTTCGTCATTCTGAGAAAGAAGCACTTGTAATTCTTCTTTGGTAAATGCCGGGTGTTGAAAATTCATACTCACCTCACATACAGCTCTTAACATAAAGATTGAAAGATTTTTGTTTGTTTTTCCCACGTTATTTAATTTGGACTCATTCAAATAATCTTGCTATTCTCAATCGATTCAAATTAAATAGCGCAAAACCCATTCCAATCTTTACGCTAGTGCCGTAACAAATACGGAACTGCGTTTACAGTTCCGTTCTTTATCAGCAATTAGATTGTTTACTTTAAAGTAAATGTTTATCCTTGATTAATTGCTTGACAGCATCAACGTTTCTGCTCGCAAGTTTCCAGCCGTTAACATAGAAGGAAGGTGTGCCTCGCACTTCCGCTTTGGTTCTACCGATTTGCACGTCAGCTTCAATCATTTTATCGTAGTCAGCGCCTTTGCTACTATAGTCTTTCCAAAATTGAGCAACATTCAACTTTCCAGTACTTCCATCATTCTTTTTGCAAACTGTTTCTTCAGCCCATTTTTTGAAATTTTCTTCGCTTAAAGCTTTTTGTCCACCATAAAGTTTCTTAGTCAAAGCCCAGAAGCAATCGCCTCCTTGCTCTCCGGCAGCCAAGGCAGCCTTAGAAGCTGGGCGAGCCATTTGGTGGAATGGCAATGGAAAATGCTTAAACACAACCTTTACTTTACCCTTTAGATCTTTATCAGCTATGATGCCCTCTACGAGATCTTCGTGGGCTTGACTGCAGAAAGGACATTGATAGTCGCTGAATACTGATACTGTAACCGGAGCTTTAGGGTCTCCGTAAACGTAGCTTTTACCAACTGGAATATCATAAGCTGCCGTCTGCTCTTTAACTTCAGGACGTCGAGGTGGAGCTTGTGCAACAATTTTTTTCTCTAATATTTCAATCCGTTTTTCTAGCTGAGCAATTTTATCAAGGAGCTGTTGCCTATCTTTTTGGCACCCCGTAAGAAAAAGCATCGTCAAAGCACTTATATAGACTATTTTTTTCATTTTTTGACACTCCACCGTTTTGGTTTGAAGAAGACTACCTCTTAAACTGCCGGCCATAAAATAACTCAAGCAGAAAATCGGGCGCGTTTTTTCATTAGTAAATGAACAATGCAACCAAGGAAATTATTAGCAAACACCCGTGACATATGCAACTTACCAAGAAAGAAAAGACATTGTAAAAGTGCAGTAGGATCAAACTTCATAAAAAAACAATGAATGAAGGACGTTATGGGAAAATTTATTGTTATTGGTGGAATCAACCATGACACTTTGGGTTTTATTCAAAATAACTCACCTGTTCTTTATTCTTCTAATCCTTGTATCACTCAAACCAGTTATGGTGGCGTCGCCTACAACATAGCTCGTCAACTTTCTCAAAGAAATCATCACGTAAGATTTGTTTCTCTAATCGGTGACGATGAAAAAGGTAGAAATGCACTTAACGATGCTCAACTTTACAATATAAACCCATCCTCAATTATAAAAATTAAATCAGCACCCACTTCATCATATTTTTCATTCTTAAAAAAAAACCGCGAAATGCTTATATCATTCTCGGATATGTCTATCATGTCTTTTCTTACCCCATCACTTCTAGAACCAATTCTCCATAATACCACCCACAACGATGCACTAATAATAGACGCTAATACCCCCAAGGAAACCTGTGAATATCTATATAAATGGTCAAAAAACAGAGCATGTTTTTTTGCTGGAGTGGCAGTAAGTGCCTGCAAAATGAAAAATTTTTTAGCGATAATAAACAAGTTTGATTGTTTGATAATGAATCGCCACGAGGCATTCACCCTCGCAGGCAACTCAAAAAACTTAGAAGAAGTGCTCAAAAATTTGGCCCTCCCCCACGTGGCTATTACCGATGGCGCAAAAGGAGTAAGCATTATCAGCAAAGGAAAAAAAATATTTTATCCGGCTCCTTTGTGCCCAAATATTATTGATACCAATGGGGCTGGTGATGCATTTTCCGCAGGTTTTATCTGTGCTCTCATAAACAATCTCCCCGTTGACCAAGCTGTTTCTCTAGCATTTAACTGGGCCACGGCAACACTTCAACATTGGGGTGCTCACCCCTGAGTGGAGATAAATATGATCAATACTCCCTACACCATTATTCATGATGAAATTATCGATGCCTTAAATCACAAAAAACCTCTTGTTGCCTTAGAATCGAGTGTTTTTTGTCAGGGCCTACCAGAGCACCAATGTGACGATGCACAAACAAGCATAGAGCAGACCATCAGAGATGCGGGCGCTATACCAGCTACCATTTGTTTATTCGAAGGAAAAATACATGTTGGCTGCTCCCACAACATACGAAAAAAACTTTTGGAACTACGCCATCATAACAAAATATTTAAAATTGCTGAGCGCGATATAGCACACGCTTTGGCGAGTGGCCGCAGCGGTGGCACAACCGTATCAGCCACAAGTTTTATAGCATACAAGGTAGGTATAAAAATTTTTGCAACGGGCGGTATTGGCGGTGTTCACAGAGGAGACGGGCTCGATATTTCTTCTGATTTAAAAAGTCTGTCTCAATATCCCATTATGGTCTTTTGTGCTGGGATAAAAAGCATACTCGATGTTCCTAAAACTTTAGAACTTTTAGAAACAGCAAGCGTTCCTGTATTTTCCTATCGCAGTGATTATTTCCCTAACTTTTATTGTGATAAAAGTTTTAACCTTAGCCCTCGAAGAATAGATTCGCTTGAAGAATTAATAAATGTATTTGTGTGCCGTTCAAAGCTTTCTCAAAAAGAAGCGATTCTACTTGGCAATCCTTTTGTCTCAAAAAATGCCATAGATACCCAGCACTTTGAAATAATTCTACAAACAGCTTTGGAGCAAGCTCAAAAAGAAAATATTTCTTTTCAAAATACTACCCCATATTTATTAGAGTACATGGCTAAACATCACAATGAAGACACTGTTAAGGCAAATATAGAGCTCATAAAAAATAATGCCCAATTGGCAGCACAATCAGCGATTTTACTATCTAATATATTAGCTTAAAAATAATCCCTTAGATCCAGCATTAATATTTCTTGCACTAATAAACACTTTTCACTACATCTCCCCACAAACTTTCTTGCATTTAATTTGTTGTCCCAACGGGGTAAATGGAATGGTTAATATGAATGATAGTAAAAGGGGCAATGGGAACATCGAAAAGATATTTGATGAAATAATAGAGTTTTTACGACAACTTGGCTGGCCCAGCGAAGCCGTTTCCAAGAAATTAATTCGCACTTTTTTTAAAGGCGACTTCGGAATTAATCAAGTTATTATTCACATCAACACCTCAGACATTTGCATGGTAATCGATCCTGTTGTGGATCGCTATGATGCTTCATGGGGTGAAGCAGTCACGAGTCTCATTGCGGCTATGAGCGAAGAAATTCAGCATATTGGCGTTGGTTTAGATGATGATGGTGATCTCTTTGTCAAGGTTAATTTACCTCATGAATACGTAAACCTTGAGCGTTTTCATTGTTTATTGCTGAGCTTATGTCAGGTGGCAGAAAACATGCTGCTTCCTGTTTTACAGGCCAACGCTTTTGACCGTCTCAAGGCTGCTTAACATTTTCCTGATGAACGTTTGAGCCGATCTTTGATCGCTCTCCAATTGTCATCATCAAGAGAAGGTACAAAAATAAACACTTTTTCTAGTGGAGCGTCTTCGCATCGATAGAGTGCTCCATAGAGTTGTTGCGCAAAAATATTATGATCATCGCTAAGGGGCAGGGAAATTCCTTTTCCAAAGCGCTGACCATACTTCTGTATGAAATCTTCAAAATCAGACTGGCGAGCCAACAATGAGGCATTTGTATTCCAAGCTTCTATAAAATCTGTTTGATTCACTAACACAACTTCTTTGACCGATGGCGCATAATGCAAAAACGATTGCCCAGGACATTGAGGTGTTTGATATTTTTTATTTTCAAATTCCACAGGCTCTTTTAAAAGCGCACTTAAAAACGAAGCATCAAAATATCCCGGCCTTAAAATCTCCACCACTTCTTGATCAATACGCACCACACTCGATTCAATACCCACCTCACAAGCCCCACCATCTAAAACTGCATCAATACGCCCATCTAATGTTTTGAGAACATGCAAAGCTTGAGTTGGACTTGGTCTACTTGATAGATTAGCGCTTGGCATTACTAATGGAAATGAAAGTTCACGCAAAATAGCAAGCGTACACAACGATTGAGGTATACGTACGGCAACTTGCTCGAGTCCAGCTGTTGCCTCATCAGGAATATGCTTTGCTTTGGCCGCAATGATCGTCAGGGGACCAGGCCATAAGGAGCTTAGAGTTTTAAGACGATGAGCAACCTTATCGTTGCGGATATCAAAAAGTTTTTGAGCACTAGCATAATCATGCACATGAAGGATCAACGGATTTTGAGCCGGACGATTTTTTGCTAGAAAAACTTTTTTAATCGCCAAAGGATTCAGGGCATGAGCAGCCAGCCCATAAACCGTTTCCGTTGGCAGCGCTACCAAGGCATTGCCTCTTAAAAGCTCGGCTGCGCGTTTGACATCATCGGGTATTTGAGCATTTAGTTGAATTGTATTGATAGGGGCCCAGTCATTCATTTCTCCCTTCTATAGTAGAGATTAGCTGAGTCAATCCGCTCATAAATTGCTTAGAAAAATAAGGCAGATACAATGAATAACAATGTAGTAGGAATGATACTTGCTGCGGGTTTTGGAAGCAGACTGCAAAAACTTAGCCAGCTGCGCCCTAAACCGCTCATGGAACTTTTTGGTAAAGCGATTTTATTTCATCAGATAAAAATGCTTGAACAGGCTGGCATAAAAGATATTTTTATCAACTTACACTATCACCATAAACAGCTTATTGCTGCCGTGCACTCATGGTCACTTAAATCTCATATTCATTTTTCCTTTGAAAAGGATATTTTAGGGACAGCTGGTGGTATTCGACAAGTCATAAAATTATTTCAGCTCAATAATCAAGCGATGATCGTATTACACGGCGATATGATATGCGACTTCGATCTTAAAGAAATAATTTCTCCACATGCATTTTGTAATTTACTGATAGCACAAAACAAACAGACAGATGGATATCGAGGTGCGGTGAGTATTGATGATAATTGTCGCATCAGTGAGCTAGGGGCCTATTATACTTCGAGTTTAGCGAAGAAAAAAAGTGGCTTTTTTACTGGTATTCACTATATATCCGCTCAAGCACTGCAGTTATTGAAAAATGAACGATTCAGCTGCCTGGTAAGCGAAGTCTATCCATCGTGGCTCAAATCAGGAAAAATAATTTTAGGTGATGTAAGAAAAATTAATTATGAAGATCTTGGAACACCTCTAAGACTTTTAAAGGCCAACCTCGACCTATGCTCAAGCTCTTCACTCTTTGCGAAGCATAGTTTGCAGCATCATTTAAAAAAAATACCAGGCAAAAATATTTTTTGTGGTTCTGATGTGCAAATAGATCCAACAGCACAATTAATTGAACCACTTATTATTGCCGATAGGGCAAAAGTAAAAGCTCATGCTATTATTGGCCCCAATGCAATTGTGGGTGAGAATTCTTACGTGGGAACTCATAGCACAATTAAAAATAGCCTCATTATGTCAGATACAATTATAGAAAAAGATGAAGAGCTTGATTGTACCATTGCCCTCTTAAAGGCTAGGGTTTTAGTAGATGATAAACTTGAGTAGATGGGGGACATCTTGATGAAACTATTTTTTATCTTATTAATTTTTTCTTTGCTGCCAGGTTGCAGCTCTTCCTGTCAAAAAAGCGCTAAAAAAGAACTCGTACCCGATGATGCAGCAGCAACGGTAAATGGAAAAAGTGTAAACCTTTCTGAACTTGATACTTTGCATAAACGAGCAATCGAAAAATTTGCTCAGACAGGACGAGCAGTAAGCGAAGATCTCAGCAGAAAAATGCGTGGCAGTATTCTACGAAAAATGATCGATGATGAAATTATCAACCAAAAAGCCCAAGAACTTGGCATTACACTCGACCGTTTTGAACGTGTCTCAGCCTTAGAAAGATATAAAGGCCGCATGGGCGGTCCAAGAGCTTATGAACTCTTTTTAGAACAACAGAATCTAACAGAAGACCAAGTGCACGACATTGTTAACAACGAACTTTTGCGAGAAAAAATAGCCAAAAAAAATGGTGATATTAAGGTAAGTGATGAAGAAATTGAAAAACATTACAAGAGCAATCAAAAACTCTACATGCAACCGGAAATGGTTCATGCTCGTCACATACTCATTAAAGTGAATCCAAAAGATCCGCAATCCAAACAAGATCTTGCCTTACAAAAAGCCCAAAATATCTATGAAGAAGCCTCAAGCGAAAAATACCCATTCGAAAATCTGGTGCAAAAATATAGCGATGGACCTACGGCTAAAAACAATGGAGATTTAGGATTTTTTCCTCGAGGAAGAATGGTGAAGGCATTTGAAAATGCTGCTTTTGGCGCCAAAGAAAAAAGTATTATTGGCCCTGTTAAAACCGAATACGGATATCATATCATCTATGTGGAAGAAAAAAGACCTGCGCAAACTGCTTCGCTGGAGGAAGTTCGCCCTCGCATAGTAGAGTATTTAACCAGAGCAAAACAAGCTCGTCAAACTGAAGCCTTATTAACTGATTTAAGAAAAGAAGCGCATATCACCATTAGTGATGCATCCTTAGGCACTGAGGAATACTTAGATCCTTCCCACAAAGCAGTAGCAAGCAAGCAACAAGAAGCTAAAGATAAATAATTATTATTTTTTGATAGCTAAGCTCGACTTTGGCCGAAATTGAAACGAATCGGTAGCTTCAAAAGAACAGAAGATTGGAATAAGCTGATCTACCCTCAAGAGCTGCCGAGAAATGAAAAGAGCACATCATAAAAGATTTCATGAACAATTTTGCCGAATGCCTTAGTTCTCCTAGTCTGAGTCGGCTGAGTGAACTTCTTGCTGCAAGAATTATCACCATCGAAAAAACTACAGTCACGAACTTATCAAGGGTATTCGGCTTCGATCCCTACAACAGTCCCTGGCATCACCTATTTCAAAACAGCCCAGGCACCGTGCGGCTGTTGAATAATAGCAATGAGAATGACAACCTTATTCTTCAAGCACTTTGCCAGGCCGCATAACGTGGATGATAAAAAATCAAATCATCAAATTTCGGCCAAAGTCGAGCTTACTTCTTATAAAATTGGACTGTCCTTTTATGAAACTAGAAGGACAGTCCATTTTAATTGCTAGTGTTATAAAGGTTTAACGTTGAATATTAGACTTAAGTTCGAATTCTTTACCTTTGAAAAGCTTTGAATCACCGGTTATATTTTCAAGACCTTCCAGCTTTAGCATTGTCAATAAGCTTTTATCAATCGTTATTATTAAATCAGCATATTTTTTGTAATTTTCAGCTGTTCTATCTGCATCCAAGTATAGACGAACTTTGAGAGTTCCGGGACTATTAGTTTTTCTCTTATAAGCTTCTTTTAAAGGTTCTGGATTATTGATCCAATTGATGTTCTTAGATGAAATGTACTTGGCTGTTGCTACTTTATATAATGATAGCTTATTATCTTTGTTAATAATTAACACATACCCAGAGTCAACTTTGCCTAGAGTGATTTTCATAGGGGTACTATTAAACCAACTATTACTTGCATAAGTGTACTCTTTTGAGTTTGTAAATATATTTACAAGATCATATTCCGCCTCTATTGACATTGCTTCAATGGTATCTTTTTTACTGATTTCTAATATTTTTTTTCCAATATTTTCTGGGTTGTTACTTGGAACTTTGTTGTTCAATTGTTCTAAGCAGTTTTTGATGTTTTCTTTAAATATTAGAGGATTCGTCATTATTGTATCATCAAACAGCTCGCTGGAATAATTTTTTAATATTTCAGCGTATGCTGGAATATCTTTTAGCTCAGCATTATTACTGCGATGTTCTTTGGTGGACGCGTTGTACCATTTTAAGAGGTAACCATACCAGTATTTATACTGCAAATCTAACTGCTGAATTAATTGTTTAACTGTATATTGGGCGTCAACAATTGTCTCTTTTTGAGGTTGATGATTATCATAAGTCTTTTTCCTCTCTTCATATTTATTAGTAATAGTTTCTAATTGATTATTTATAGTTTTGATTAAATCTGCTAATCCTGTAACATTTGTATTTTCAGAAAATGATTTAGTTTTTTCTAAGGAATCAAGTAAGCTTTCAAAGATAGTCAATAGGTCATCGTTGAGAGATACTTGATTAGATATTCTTTCGTTAGAGCTTGCTTTAAGCTTTTCTTGTAGTTCATTAAACCGTGCTTCAGTGTCTTTGGTAAGTTTTTCTTCTACACTATTAAGTGTATTTTTAGCTTTGTTTAGTTTGTCTTGTACTTTAGTATAATTTTCTTTAGCTTGATTGAAATTATTTTCTGATGTTAATTTTAATTTTTCAATTTGCTCTTTGAGTTCAGTAAGCTCCTTCTGATTTTCATTAGCTAAGTTTATTTTTTTAAAAAAGTCTCTGATATCTTTAATATTTATTGCTGAAGCTATTAAGCTCAATGCTGCTTGCTTTATAAGTTTGTCTGATGATTCAAGTAATAATTCCACTTTTGAAAAAGATCTTTGGTTTATTATGGTTTTGTTAAGAGTGAGAATATTTTTTTTCTGATCACTCTGAGCGAATAAACCTGGTAAAGTATCAAAATTTGAATACAGATTTTTTATTAAATCCCGAACTTTTTTTTCTCTGTCCTGTTGCAGCTCTGGTTTTTCATTGAAGATTTTTTCAAATGTAGTCATTGTATCAACTAAGGCTTTGGTTAATAATGCAGCATGATTTTCTTCAGATTTATTATTTTCTCTTTTTTTGAATAGCCAGTTTTTTATGTCTTTGAATTGCTTCCTTAATGTTTCAGTATCGGGTGAATCAGTCTTTAATTGTTCAATCATTTCATTTGTGCGTTGATTGATTACTGTGATGATATTTCGAATGACGTCATAAAGAGCTGCCCGTAGCTGTATGTTTTGTGCAAACTCATCAGCATATAGCAAATTATCGTGAACCCATTGCAGATTTAATGCACTGAGCTTTGATAAAGGATCTTTCGCAAATTCTTCTTGATTTAAGTTCAAAGACCTACTGGATGCCAGATAATTGAGAAAAGCATTGCTTGCATTAAATTTAAACAGTAATTTCCAGTGATTGATTTTTTCTATGGATTCATTCTGTTTTATTTGCTCTATTGCTTCTTTTAGCATGTTTGATTCTGAGGTATTGACAATAAAAGCATTACTTTGGCCTTCTACAATATTAAGAGTTATAATTATTGAATATTGACTATGCACTTCTAAAGGAAATGCTTTTACATTATTATAATCGATATTTTTGTTTGGCATGAAAGATACTTGCTCAAACAAGCGTTCTACTTCATCTTCTCTGTCGAGCTTCCAAAACGATTCTTTATACACCCATCCTTTATCTTTTGAAGTGTAAAGTGCAGCGTCAGGTGATTTTGATTTTAATAATATTTTATCATTAAATAAATTTTGTATAGATACGACATTATTTGTATTTTTATTTAGTGTTGGTTTTTTACTAATTGTGAAATTGTTATTTCCAGCAAGCCAATTGAAAAATCCTAATGCATTAACGTTTGAATGCATAATTAATACAAAAAAAACAATATGGCAAATTCCATAGTTTTTAATTTTAATATACTTCATAATTCCTTCTTAAATTTCAGTCATTTATTTATATTATTAATATCTACAAACCAACAATCTATATTAGTATCCTACAAAATAACACTGACTTGTGCTTCTAAATAAGTTCACATTGATGATTTCCGATTTATGTCATTCTTATTCAAACTTCTATAAAACTTACACACTACTTTAAAATTGAACACTCTTCTAAAACGGGATGATTATTCGTCTTCTGACAAACAATCTCACCAATGATATTATCGGTAGTTATGCTGACCAAGCTTATAATCGGGCATTTAGCACCAATGCTACGCCGGCCTTTAAAGTTGAGAGAAATTTGTTTTGTTATTGTAAAATTACTTCAATTATTAGCAGGCCATCAGTTTATATCCAAGTTCTTGGGCTCGCCTCTCCAAGGATAGCAATTGTTTCGCTTTATACGCCTGTTCGTAGGCGAGTTGGCCAGCTTCGTTAAAACTCTTGCGCTCCCTCAGCATCGTATACAGGATCTTGGCAAGCTTGTGGGCAGTTGCTGTAATTGCTTTTGGAGCACCAAGTCTTGCCCGCATTCGACGGAAATAGGCGCCAAGGGCCGTTTTAGAGCGGTAGAGAGAATTGGCTGCCAGGCGCAGGGCTTGTGATGCTCGATTGGCAGTTGGCTTGCTCCTACTGCTCAAAACCTTTCCACCGGAGATTTTATTGCCAGGGCAAAGGCCAAGCCAGGAAGCAAAGTGTTTCGAGCTTGGCCATTTTGACATATCGGTACCGGTTTCAGCCAGGATTTTTATAATGCTATTGGCTTCCAAACCAGGAATATCTGTGAGATTGACGTGAAGAATCTTTTCCAAAGTGATATCCGCTTCAAAGTGATAGGGGCTGGGATTGGATTTTGTTTTCCTCCGCGCTGTTCGCCGGTTTGTTGGAGATTCCTCCATCGAACTTGGAATCTCAGCTAGGGCTTCTTTTGCTCGTTCAGAAACTTGCCATTTCTTCAGCATTTGCTCTACAGCATCTTCACATTCTAAAGCCTGCTGGTGGAAAAAATCATAAGCCTCAAGTGCGTGTTTCAAGGCTAGTAGATGCTCTTGCCGATAGTTGCCATCGAGAGCTTTGGCTATTTCCTTTTCTTCTTTTTTGCATCGGCAATCTCGATATTTGGCCAAGGCTACTGGATTTCGCTCGCCAGAGACTATCGCCCGAATGATGCTCATCCCTGTAACACCGGTAATGTCTGTTACCACGTGGTTGAGTTGAAGATTCATTTGCACCAGAGCTTTATGCATCAATTGTACTTGCTGCGATGCCAACTCAAATAAACGGCTTCTCTGTCTTACATACCCACGGAATATCACCCCTTCGTCATCAGGGCGAAACGAACCTCGCAGTAACCCATAGGCGTGTAACTGTTGAATCCATTGGCAATCCTTCACGTCTGTTTTTCTACCTGGCACCGTTTTGAGGTAGTATGCATTTACTAGCATGACGTCTATGCCAGCTTGGGCCAAAATATCATAAACCGGGATCCAGTACACACCTGTGGACTCCATCGCTACGCTCTGGATACCATTTTGTTGGATCCACCTCAGCATATTTTTGAGATCTTCTGTGAAAGTCAGATATTCGCGTATCTCTTGGTGACCGTCGGCAAAACCAATACAAATAAATACAGACCTAGAGCCAATGTCTATGCCAGCAACACATGGATTCATGGGTGTTAGCCTAAAAGCAGATGAGGGTTGAGATTTTGGATATTTCTTGTTACTTCTCTTTGTCATGAAAAAAACCTCTTGCATGATCGGTTGTTGTTAAGTCGTTCATACAAGGGGTTATTACTTTTATGCAGGCCCCTCCGGGCTATGCTAGGTCAACACTTATTTTTAGACATTGCCAAGGATGCAGGCCTGGTGGGGAGCTTATAAGCAGGATAAAGGCCATTTCCCTTTAGCCGATGTACAAGCTCCCTAGAAAATTGCTACTGGGGTGTCTGGTCGTGTTCAGAAAATGTTGAAATCATAGAGCGAGGCCAAATTCATGCGTATTGATGAATAAGCCAAGAACAATATCATGCATTCGTTCAGATTTTGAAAAGCAAATAGTTTTCCGCGTCAGGCGTTTGATTCTTGTGCGCAGAATAAGGTGTTTTCTTTCTATTCTTTGAGTGTTCTCCTTGCCTATAGATAGCTGCTCTTCACTGATGTAGCGCTCATATCCGCCCCAGCCGTCGGTGAAAAATGTCCTACGCCGAAAAGTTCGAGCAAGGCTTTAAGTTTCAGAAAGACGCTATCTTGATGTTGACCAATGACATATGCCAAGACCTCACCGCTTTCATGAGCAATGGCGTGCCAAGACCAGCGCTGATTTTGTTTGTTAGCGACGAAACTCCGATTTCACAACTTCTTCTACTTTGACCAAATCCACAGTGCGTGATGGATCACTTTCGCGCTCAAGCATAGCTATATATTTATGGACTGAAGGCTAGCTTTTTTTACATTCTGCCGATTGCCAACGATAACCTTGCTTTTCGTTGTGGGTGTAACCAAACGTAACTATCGTTTCAGTATCTCCACACGCAGGGCAGCGCACCGGTATTAGGACAGCCATTATTTCCTCAACAGATTGTGGGTTCAATTTGTTGTCGAGGTCACGTAAAAATTTTGGCTCAACATTTTCTTGGTACTACCTAGCACTTTTCCCTTTGATAAAACCTATCACTGAAGAAACTACGTGCTTTGGCGGTATTTTTAGGCACATATGCACGTGATCCCTTGGCATGTGCCCTTCTATTACACGACACTCTTTCTGATGGGCTAGTTCATGAAACACAGGTCCTAAAAAACTACAGATCTCTCCATAAAGAATTTTTCGTCTGAATTTGGGAACGAAAACTATATGATACTTACAATCCCATCTCGAATGAGATAGGCTTTGATACAACTCGGACATGAGTAACTCCTATTGGTTTCGCCACCGTGGAGTTACTCTACTCTTTTGTCGTCCAAGGCTCTGCTGGTCTCACTGGTCAAACCAGTGGATTACCCTAGATTTTCATTTAAAAAATACGAATACGTCGATTCATACTCTAATTCCAAGCCCCCTTTTAGAAGACAAAACTTTATATTCAATTCGATTTGATTGTTTTCTTTCCACAGGTTAAATATGTCTGCAAAACATAAAGATGGCGCCGAAGTCAGTGAACAGCTTATTTTTGACACCCAAATTTTGCATAAACTGAGCGGTCCTGAACATGAAACTCTCAGAACTATAGCCAAAGTTTTTCATATTCGCATTGGTGCCAGGGGCGATGTTGTCACCCTCATTGGCCCTAAAAAAAATATCAAAAAAGCAAGTCAGCTTCTTAAACATCTCGCCAAACTTATCGAAGAAGGACGAGCTCTTTCTATCGGCGATGTTCGCAATGCAGGAATGCGTATGATGGGTGAGATAAAAGCAAAGCCCGATGATTTTATTGCAGAAAATTTATATCGAGATACCAATGCCCGCGAAGTTAATCCCAGAGGTCCAGGGCAGCGATCTTATGTAGAAACTATGAAAACTAAGGATCTTGTTTTTGCTGTTGGACCTGCTGGTACAGGAAAAACTTATCTTGCTATGACCCTGGCCGTGATGGAGCTCAAGGCTGAAAGAATCAAGCGCATCATTCTTACTCGTCCTGCTGTAGAGGCGGGTGAAAAACTCGGTTTTTTGCCAGGAAACTTAGAAGAAAAGGTCTCTCCCTACCTAAGACCGCTCTATGATGCTCTCTTTGATCTTGTGGGTACCGAAAAGGCTGAAGAATTGGTTGCGCACGGTGTTATTGAGGTTGCTCCCCTTGCCTTCATGCGCGGCCGAACACTCAATGATGCATTTGTTATCCTTGATGAAGCTCAAAATACAACTCCAGAGCAAATGAAGATGGCGCTCACTCGCCTTGGTTTTGGCTCTAAAATGGTTATTACAGGAGATATCACTCAGATCGATCTTGCTGTAGGCCAGCGATCCGGGCTTATTGAAGCAATTAGTATATTAGAAAATGTTTCTCAAATTGGCATTTGTAAACTTACTGAAAAAGATGTAGTGAGACACCCCTTGGTGCAATTAATCGTAAAAGCCTATGACAAAAAAGATAAAATAAGGACTTAAATTGTGAAAATCGATATTATTGGCATTGAAGAGATCAACAAAAAAAATCGTAAAACAGTTCAAGAGATTGTAGCAAAGGTACTGAATGCTGCAGGTCTGGAAAATCATGAGCTCAATGTCTGTTTTGTTGATGAATCATCAATGATGGAACTGCATCATCAATTTAAGAAAAAGAAAAAAGTCACAGATGTTCTTTCTTTTCCTCTCCCTGCTGAAGAAGCTTCATTTGCTCATACTCAAAATATCTTGGGTGATGTTGTCATTTGTGTTCAACAGGCACAACTTCAAGCTGAACAATTTGGACATACCCTTGAAGAGGAAGTCGCTGTCTTATGTGCGCATGGACTCTTTCATTTGCTTGGCCTTGATCATGAAGTTTCAGAGGAAGAAGCAGACATACAAATGCAAGGAGAGATGTATTTGCTTGAGGTGGCAGGCCTCAGACCAGAACTTAGTTTGATCGGACGTACTTAAAATGATTTATTTAGCAATTCTTGAATATGCCATTTTGGCTTCTACTTTTACTATTGCTAAGGTCGCCGTTGGCTATGCCGATCCACTCTTTCTGATCGGCGTGCGCATGCTTTGTTCTTCTCCTTTAATGTTTCTTGTTCACAAGTTTAGTAAAGCAAACGATTTTACGATTAAAAAAGAGCACTGGAAATTATTTATCGGCGTAAGTTTGTTTCATATTTTTCTTCCTTTCATAGGAGAATTTTGGGCACTGCAATATATATCATCGGCCAAAACGGCTATAACTTATTCTCTAACACCATTTATTGCCGCTATTCTAAGTTTTTTTATTCTGAAGAAAAAAACCAGTTTCATGCAAACCATCGGACTGCTAATAGGTTTGTTTGGTCTATTGCCAATTTTTCTTTCAGGCGATGAAGTACATCTTGCAGCGGGGGAATTCTTAACTATTTCGCTGCCAGAATTAGTTTTGCTGTTATCTGTTATTTCGGCGAGTTATGCCTGGTTTTTAGTTTCAAATCTCATGAATCAAGGCTATGGCATTTCCTTTATCAACGGAGTTGCCATGCTGATAGGGGGAGTTTTGAGCTTGATTACATGGTACATGATATCCCAAGGCACCTCACCCATTCGCGGCGATTTTAACCAATTCCTTTTGTGGACCTCTTTGCTCATTGTTGTCGCTAATGTCATCAGTTATAATTTTTATGGCTGGCTCCTAAAACATATTTCTATTACTTTGATGAGTGCGGTAGGATTTTTATGTCCTGTCTTTGCTTCGCTCTATGGGCTTTTTTTACTTAATGAAAAGTTAGAGCTCAGTCATTTAATAGCGCTGGTGATGGTTGCAGTTGGTATTTGGTTGTTTTATCGGGGTGAACGCAAAGCCAAAAGCTAATCAAGAATGAGATTTATGTTAAAGCATGAAGAAGAGAATATAGCCAATCTCCGGCAAAAACTTAGGCGTTCTGGCCTAAAACTCACAACCCAAAGAGAATCCATTTGCAAAACTTTTTTTGCCAAAGAAGGTCACAGAACGGCGGAAGAAATCCTGCTTGAATCCAGACAGTTTGATGCAAAAATTAGTTTGGCCACTATCTATCGTACGCTCAAGCTCTTACAAGAATTTGGCTTTGCCAAGGCCCATAATTTTCAAGATGGACAAGCTTTATTTGAGCCCGTTTTTGATAATCACGAGCATCACGATCATCTCATCTGCACTCACTGTGGAGCCATTATTGAATTTTTTGATGAGCAGATAGAGATATTACAAAGCAAAGTTGCAAGAGCTCACGACTTTAAAATCACCAATCATAAAATGGAACTCTATGGCCTTTGTAAAAAATGCCAGTGATGATTGTGCCAAAAATGTCTAATGCGAAGAAGTTCTCTGCCCACTTGATGCAAATATCTCTCCTTGCTAGGTCAGCCAAAGCTATGAGACTATTTTTTAGGCGGCCTCTTTCGTCGCTTCCATGCAAAAGAAATTAATAGGAGTTAATACCTATGAAAATGGCTAATACCGCGGCAGTTTCCAAGGGACTCGACCTTAAGGTTGAAAGTCTCAAGATAGCCTTAGGTGTCTTGGTGCTTTTTGCTTGCAGCCAGATCGCTATTCCTATGGAGCCTGTTCCCATCACGATGCAAACGGTAGCAGTTATGCTCATTGGCTTACTTTATTCAAGACAGTCTGCTCTTTTATCGGTCGTTTTATACACGGCGCTCGGTAGCATGGGATTGCCTATGTTTCAGGGTTTTGAAGGTGGACTTATTCATCTTTATGGCCCCTCGGCTGGCTATATTGTAGGATTCACAGCCTCGGTATATGTAATGACGCTCATGCGCGAAAGATTCGTACTCGATTCATTTTGGGGCATCTTGTTTAATTGCATACTAGGAACTATCGTTGTGTTTATTTTTGGTGTGGGGTGGCTTTCTTCAATCATAGGTCTTAAAGATGCGATTGCCTTCGGTCTTTTGCCCTTCATCCTTCCCGGCGCAGTAAAAGCAATTTTGTTGAGCGGAGCACTGCGTTTCATTCGCGGTGGAAAATTCTCGATCGGTGCATAAGTTGATTCAATTTCGTCCCCATCATTTCCTTTGTAGCATTGCCTATAAAGGACTTGGTTACTCACCCACCTTTATCAAAAACTTTGATGGAATCGCTCAAACGATCAGAAGCGATGAAGATACTCAAATCCAGGTCGTCATCGGCATCGATAGTATATGCACCGCATGTCCGCATCAACGTCCACAAACAAGAACCTGCAACAGCGAAAAAAAGATCGCAAAACTCGACCGTGCACATGCTGAAATACTCGATCTTTCCAACAAAGACGTTTTAACTTTTCGTGAGGCAAAAGCTCGCATCAGCAAGTACATGTCCTTGCAACAATTCCGTAAAGCATGCTCTCCATGCGAGTGGCAAAAAATGGGCGTTTGCGAGGATGCCCTTTCAAAACTTAAAAGTGATGATGACACCAACTCCAGAATTTAACTAAGCCTAATTTCTTTTAGTCCTCGCTTTGCTGCGGGCGTTCAGATATTAAGGATTCAGTTAATTTCTAGGATTAATTCAGCTCGCCATAAGTTTTAGGCCAAGCCGTGACAATACGTTTCTCAAGAGCTCCCTTCGTTGGCAATTGTATTCTTCGATAAAATTATTAAGCTCCCAGTCGATCCGATTTAATACGGAACAATTATATTCAAAATGAACCCCGCTCAAGATGGCAACACCTTGGGCAACTAAGACCTCAATGATCGCAGCTGGATTATTATGCACACCCTCATATGTGGCGATCACGCTCGTCTTAGGATATTCATTCGCCTGAGCAAAATAGCCTCCGCCATTATAATAAAGAGTCGCTTTTCTTTCATACAATGATTCTCCAACACCTATCCATTTGATGCGAGCAGCTCGTGCACCACTTTCAGAGTAATAATCGTAATCCGCAAGTACCGGACCAATTACCGTCCCAGGAAAAAATGCCAGTTCATGTTTTCTCACCACTTCCATTGTGGTGTCTTTAGCAAATTCTACGAACGCCCCTCCGTAATAACCACCAGCGCACAAACCTAAAACAGAACCACCACCTTCAACAAATTGTCGTATCAAGTCATTGCCTTTTCCATTAAGCAATTCTGCATAAGGAGTTGCTCGTCCACCGGGAATTACCAATAATGCAGCCTCTCCTTGCCATCTACTCATCAGAAGTTCATCAGCCATGATTCTTTTAATGCTATAGTTGCTCAACTCATTGCTAAGACTTTTTTCTGTCTCTACCACACACTCCATGCATGTGCCCTTATCGGCATATATGAACACTGTACTTCCTAATGCCTGGCTAATTGGAGCCCATAAGAAAAATAGTAAAACTATTAGGTGATTTACGCAGCAACAAAGACAATTCATTTCAGACTAACCTCAACAATAAACTTATAAAAAAACAATCTTCAATTAGTTTTTCATTATTCTCAGCTCAACTATTAATTCCCAATAGCCTTGATAATAATTAGCGGCACATAGTGGCTAAAATCTTTCTAAGGCAAACGAGAAATAGACCAAAATTATTTTTGTTCCTTATCTCGCAATGCCACTTCTGATAATAACTTGGAAGCAAAATTGCGCTAGTAATCGATATCAAAAGGAATTCTTGCTTGCACGCTTCCGTTATTTTTATACAAGTCCAATATTTTCACATATGGACTCAATATTTTTTCTAGATGTTCATCTGAATAATTTTGTCTTCCAAATAAAGAAGAGAAAGGTGGCAACAAAGAGAAATTCTGTTGCGCCCCCGGAATACTAATTTCCAAATCTACTTTTTGATCATCTTTAAGTTGTGCTAAGAGCCAAAGAGCATCCACTGCATCCATAAAGCCCCCTAACTTATGGATCAATTTTCTTTCTAAAGCTTCATGGCCAAGCCATACACGGCCCTGAGCATGAGCCTCTACCGTCTTTGCATCAAGATTAAGACCGCTTGAAACTCGATCAATAAAATTTTGATAATACCAATCAACAATTTTTTGTGCCTGAGCGCGTTCATTTCGAGTCATAGAGCGAAATCGATTCGGTCCTGGATTTTTTATGGGCGAAATTTCTGCATCATGTACACCGATTTTTTTTGCTAATTGATTGCCAGAAAAATAGAGAGAAAAAACTCCGATTGAGCCAGTCACTGTATTGGGCTCGGCAATAATATACTGAGTTCCAGCTGCTATCATATAGGCGGCTGATGCAGCTACGTCGCTCATTGATGCAACCACTGGAACTATTTTTTGTGCCTTGCTCAATGCACGATGTATTTTATCTCCGGCATTAGCATCACCTCCCACTGAATTGATACGCACAATAATTCCCACAACATTGGGATCCGATACCGCGTTCTCAATTTTTTCAATAACATCTTGTGAACCAGTTTTTTCACTCAATACCGAAAGTAAAGATGGCCCCACTCTTCCATCTACAATTTCTCCTTCGATGGGAATCACCACGATTTTTTTCTTCACTTCCCACGAATAATTTTTTAGTGTCCGTTGAGAGTAGTCACTCCATACAGGCAAGGTGACATTCTCTTGATTAAGAAGCACTTGCTGAAGTTGATCCTTATAAATTGCTCCATCGATAAGGCCAAAATCCTTAGCTTCTTGCGATGTTATTTCTCCACTATCTAGAATTTTCTTCAGTTGATCTTTTTCGATATTACGACTTTCAGATACATGATCGATAAATGCATCATAAAAACTATTGAGTATATTTGATGCTATATCGATTTCTTCTTTTTGCGGGTTTTCATGGGTCCATCTACGAGGAGCTGATTTATATTTTCCTGCGGTTATTGCTTCAGCTTTCACTCCGACTTTTTTCAGAGAAGCGGCAAGATATGTTAGGTGGGCCTGAAAACGATTTAAAGAAATAGTTGCAGAAGGGTTCATAAAAATTTTATCAGCAACGCTCGCTACAAAAAAATCTCGCTCGGATGGGTTTTCCAAATAAACAATAACCTGTTTTTGAGTTTTCCTTAGAGATATGATGGCATCACGCCATTCTTGAGCACGAGCATCTCCGATTCTTAGGCCACTGAGATAAAAAATAACTCCCGCAATAGAGTGGTCATCCTTAATTCTTTTTAACAAAGCCAACACAGAAAGCGGACTTTGAGTCTGACCAAAGAGCGAATCCAAGACGCTTGATTTATGATCAATGCCTCCACTGCGATCGATGTTAAGCTCAACCCATAGTCCATAGGGTTTATCTATTGATCTCCACTCTTCGCTCGACGTTCTGATGTTGCCGCCTACGCTATAGCTTTTATTGGATGGAGACATATGGCTATTCAGAGTCAAACCTAAGTGAGCCCAATTAAGTTCAATCCCAAAAAACATTTGGGGATTGCTCCACCCATTTTTTATGCCTGGAATTACAATGGAAAATCCGCCGCCAACCCCGCCAATGTAGCTTTTGATGCTCAAGATCGGATCAATGCGGAAGCCATCATCCCAGTTAATTCCCTTGGGGCTCAATCTGCCATCAATTCCCACAGTAAAATTTTCTCCCCATGGGCGAAACGCCATTCCTGCAGTGATTTCAGGCGCTTTAAAAAAACCTTCATTCACTTCTTGATACAAAGCGCCCAAAGCCCAATAAGAAGTTGGGCGCGCTTGAAAACCAAAACTCACTTTGGTGTCATGAAATAATTCTTTTTGGAAATAATATGATTTAAGAAAAGAAAGACCGAATGATAGTTTATCGCTCAACTTGAGGGAAGCTGCAAAAATTCCGCTCAAATCACTGCCAAAAATTTCTTTGGTATTTTTTGAAGCAATTCGCGAATTAAAACCCGTGGCCAAACTGAGCACATCTAAAAAATTAGCAGCAATACTCAAACCTGCATGATGCCTGTTTCCCAGTTCATTCCATTCGTAAGCATAGGCTGAAGTAGCTTCGCTTCCCCCAAAAAAAGAAAGACCTGCTGGATTATTCCAAAGAGAGGAGACACCCTCAATATTAGAAATACTGCTAACATCGCCGACAAAACGCTCATTGAGCGTTCCTAAAAGCACGTTTGATATTAAAAGTAACAAAAACAAGCGCAACCATAAGCAACTCTTCATCTTTAAACCGATCTTTAGCTGTGTACAGACTATGCAACACACAGTTTCCAACAATGATTTCAAGAGAGTTTAAATCTTATGAATTTCTTCTAATACTCTTTACAACCATGTTTTTTTATAAAATTACAGAACAATATCGCACTATTATCATCAAACCAAAAAACAACAAAATCGAGGTACTTCATGTTAAATAGAATATTAATATTAACCACATTTATTACTATCTATTCCTGCTCCAATACTGGTCCTACTACAAAAGATGAGCCCGTAAAAAATTCGGAAAAATCAAAACCTGAAACACTAAAAACAGATAAGCCAAATAAAAATCAACCCAAGGTAAATCCTGAAAAATTCTTAGAATCTAAGATATTAAGAAATAAAATTGGAACTTCACGCATATTTTCTTATAAAAATGATGAAGAAAAATTCTCAAACTATGCTGATGGAAAGTTTCCTAAGGCAACAGTAGTGGCCGATTATGACAATATGCCACCTATTTTTAATTTTTCAGCTCAGTTACCACATGATTTTGAATCAAAACTCCCCCAAGATATTCGGAAAAAACTAGAGGAAAAAAATCTCTTAGGAAAAAACAAAGTAGAGATTCATTGGATAGTGCAAAATAGCAATGCCATAGGCAACAATGAAAAAGAAAATCAAAGTAATATTAGCTACTTAAAAGCTCATACTTGGGCTGATCCTGATATTCCCAATCACTTCCAAGGCGACAGACTTAATGATAATTTTGAATACGGTATTTTTGATGCTGATTTTGATGTGTCAGAAGAAGTAAAAATTAATGAAATGAAAGAATTTAAAGTTCACACTCATGATGGCATGCTATCTCCCCAAACTGCTGCCATAAAGTTGCCTCCTAAGGATTCTGATAAAAGCATTTCATTTTATTCTTTAGTGATCGGTAAACCCTATCAAGTCAGTGAGGAAAGAGCAATTGCGACCTTGCATTGGATAACTGACATGAATGATAACAAAATATTCAATAATATTAGGAATAATTTATTTAAAGACCAATCCTCACCCACCGTCAAACAATTGTTAGACAAACTAAAAGAAAGCACTTTTAATGGTTCAACTTTAATGAAAAATCTCGATCAGCTCATTAACTAATACAATCCCAAAACCTACTAAGCCTTTAATTGGTGATGTAAAGAAAAAGTTGAAAGGCTTCTTAATAAATTTTTGAACGATTCCGCAGCTCACGCGAGGACTTAGTGAAAAAATTTATTAAGAAGCCTTTCAACTTTTTCTGGACACGATCCATTTAATTTAGGAACGCCCGCAGCAAAGCAAAGACGAGGAATAAAGTAAAGGCTTGATTAATTTCAAGAGCGAATAAAATTACAGTCTGCATGATTCAATGGACAGTGGCATTTTAGCAATCATGGAGTAATCATGAAAAACTTAGGTATTATTATTGTTGGAGTTTTTTCTTTGGCAACTTTTTCTAGTGATATTTGCCATGACCCAGCTAATGGTATCTATTGCAAAGGACCTGAAGCAGTTTTAAGAGGAGAATATTCCTCTACTCGTCACAACAATGGTCACTATCATAAATCTACAATTATGGCTGACTACCATACAAAATGTCCCATTTGCTCTGTCGTAATTTTAGGCGATACATCAAATAACATGATTGATCACTTACAATCAACGCACCGTGCCGTCATTCATAAAGTAGAATCTTTTGAGCAAAAAAACTTAGGCCCTAGCCCAGAAAGCTGGAATATTATTTTTAGTTTTCCTTTAAATCATCTTCCACCAAATTAGAATAGAAAATATTAAATAACCCAAGTTGCTACCATTCTGAGGCATAGAACAAATTTGCATTACCGTTGAAAATCTCTTTTACAACAAGAAGAGAAATCTATGGAAATGCAAATCATTGCCATCTACGTTAACCTATTCAAACAAAGCACCAGGAAAATTAGTTCGACAAGTTTACAGCGTTTAGCAAAAAGAGTGGAATAAGTTAGTTCTCGCCATAGTTATTCATGCATGGCATATTCAAAAGATTTACGCGATAGCGCTGTGAAGTATTTTTTAAGTCACGAGGTGTTTTGGTACCGTGAAAGAAAGATGAATAAAGCGTGACAAAATTACGTGCATACAGTAAGGGGAAGTTCTTTTTTTGCGATAAAATATCTTGTGCTAACAATAATGGCGCATGGTCATCACGTCTTAGTTGAGCATCGTAAATAAACGCAAGTGTACGCACTTTGTCAAAAAATGCCGATGCACTAATGATTTCTTTATAACGGAATTTTTTAGAGAGCTCGCGTACATGCGCTCGATCTCGTGCGATAATGAGCGATGGCTGCACTCACTACTCCTGCAATGCATGTATGCCTCTCTTTGACTTCCAGTTTTTTAGCGCTCCAAAGAGAATTGGTGACCGTCTTTATAACACAACCAACAACTGTTTTTTGCCTATAAAGATTACTAAGAACGAACGCGTTCATACCTTAGAAGCACAATTGACGCATTCTGTGGCTCAACAGGTTTCAGAAGCTTTTTAATTTCTTCATCATCGCCAATCTGTTTAATATGAGTATCCTCGGCCTCATACCAAATTCCATTAATTTTCATATAACACAAATAATGTCCTATATCTACTGTACCAATGTGGACCGCAAAATAAGATAATTTATACTGAATACCATGTTCTGCTTCTTTAATATTATTAAACATTTGGTTGGGCATCGTAAAAGAAAAACATTTAATACAAGGAGCAAGGTTAGCACTAAAAAAGATGCTTTCAGGTATTTTGCTAAATCTAACAACTTCACGAGAGATGAACTGCTTCACTATTTCCTGTCCCATATCCGAATCACTATTATCTAGACTTGCTCCATCACTTCCAGCATAATTTAACAAGTACTCATCTAGACTTTCTTGTTTAGATTCTCCCGATTCTTTTGTAGTAGTAGTAGTAATCGTTTTAATTACAGGCGGCCATGCATTATCAGTAGCATTAAGAATATCGGGAACTATCTTTAAGAAAACAAACCCAGGAGCACTCGATGCTCCTGGTTTGCATACATCATCGCCATACAGCTTATGCAAATATTGTTTAAATTTCCGAAAAGCACTACCTTCTCCGGTAAGCAAAAACGTTTTTTCTTGTTGTGCTTTCTGATATGCTTCTACCAAGTCGCTATAAATAGGATTTTTGTGAGCAACTTTTTTGAATGCTGCAAGAAAATCTGGAGAATTCAATATGAGCTGAGCCAAGCTGATTAAGTAACAATCTGAATCCTTATTTTCAATGCCCACTGGTGGCAACGCACTATCAGTAATCATTCTTGGCTGCGGAGTTTGACTTGATGTATCACAGCCTGCCATCAACAAAATACTTAAACATAGTATAAAACAATTATTTTCGAGAAAACTCATATTATCCCCAGCACATATAACATTTAAAGTACATATAATTTCTCATTTATTGCAATACTTGACTGGTTTATTGCCTATGAGACTGAAAAAGCTATATTGTGCTTCCTGTCCAAAATACATCAGCCTCAAGCACACAGTTTTGAGTCGATAAACTATAAAACTCATAAATTCATGGTGCCATGTGGTGATTAATTCTCTCCATTGCACCTTTGAGTTTAGAAGATAGGAATATTCTTTTCTATTTTTTGTTTTGCAGCATTTGGAGATCGAACATATATTTGCCGCAAAAATTACTTCTTTCAGAGATATAATTTAAAAATAAAATAATTTTTTACTTACCTCAAAAATGTTCTCTATAGAAACCTTATTAGTAACTTAAACAACCCATTGACTTCAAAAATAAAATTACTATAAGCCGATTTGTCGATATGCAGTAAATGAGTTCGATTTAAGAATTTATTTGTTCAACTTTTGCTTATTTTTCTTAAGTCGAGCCCTTGTCATTAACATTTTAAAAAATGAAAATATTATGACGTTGGATTTTAATAATTTCAAAGAGCGATTCATCACATTTTACAATAGTGCTGTGAACAAAAAACGGCTTAGCTACCATGATTTTTTTTTACAAGCGGCTGAACTCGCTTGTGTTATAGAATCTAAAGGCTTGCCTGCTAGAACCACTATAATTACCCAAGCTCGAGAAAAGTACGAGCAACTATTGCTTTTTTGGGGGGCCATTCTTTCAAATATGGTTCCTGCGCCTTTAACCTTTGCTGATTCTCCGCAACGAAAGCATAAACTAAAAGAAGTGAAAGCTCAGCTTCCTAATTCAATGGTTCTCGATGAGGAAACACTCGAAGCAGGTTTCGCTTTTCTTTGCAATAACAAATCTGACGATCTTTGTTATAAAAAGCGTTTTTTAAAAAACAGCGCCATTATGGATGACTCTGAAACATTTTTTTGGCAGTTCTCCTCAGGATCCACAAGTAGTCCAAAAGGAATTGCTATGAGCTGGTCAATGATCCAGCTGAATATTAAGAATACATTAGCTGCAATACATTGTGACTCAGATGATGAACGATTTTTAAGTTGGATGCCCATGACTCATGATTTTGGAATTATTTTGGGTCACCTTGCACCCTTGCTTAATAGAAGTCATCAGTGCCTACTTAGTTTGAATTATTTTTTACGAAAACCTCAGGTGTGGTTTGAAATTGCCGCCGAAGAAGGTAGTACCTTATTAACTACTACTAATTTTGCCAATCATTTTTTCAACAGCCGATGTAACGCATTGCTAAAAAAACCTGACCTAAGCAAGGTTAAAGCCATTGTTAATGGAGCCGAACCCATCGTATATTCCGTCACACAAACGAGTAAAGATTTACTAGCATCCTGGGAGCTTAAGCCTGATGCCTTAACCTCGGCCTACGGTTTGGCAGAAGCCACTTTAACAGTAACGATAAAAGATCAAATTGATGAATGCAACTTTCTACAAATTGATTCTAGAAGTATCGGTATGGGTGAAAAAGTAACTATTATTAGCCAAGTTGATGCTGCCAACAAACCATCACTCACACCTCATAGTATTATCGTTGCCAATGTAGGGAAACCAATTCCTTCGCTCTGTTTAGAAATTGTCGATGATTTTCAAATCCCCTTAAACGAACTCGAGATAGGAAACATATTCATTCAAGGTCCCACTGTCACACGTAAAATTATAAATCATCAGGGGCTTAATAATTTAGATGAAGGGTATGTGACCGGAGATATAGGATTTATTTTTAACGGATGTCTCTATTGGCTGGGACGTACGAAGGACCACTTCAAAGTAAATGGACTAAGTTATTTCGCGAATGAAATCGAAAGTCATCTATTTGAAGCTCTTGGAATTTCTCCTGGGCAGTGTGTTGTTTCCAAAAATGATTTCTCCAATGATGACGAAATTATTGTTTTTTTACGTGCACCCTGTGTAAAAACCTATGAATCGCTGGCTCAATCAATTTTTGAGACCTGTCGCAAACAATTTGGTTTTGAAATCACTCGCTTTATTAAAATTGCAAAAGTACCTCGCACCACCAGTGGAAAAATTCAAAGATTTCAATTGATGAGAGATTTTTTGAACCAAGATGAATCGAGCAAAGAGAATTTTTCCAATCCTTTAGTGCTTAACAAAAAATCAACCTTAGCAATAACTTCAAGCACAATAGTCAATCAACTTTTGCAAACTTACTTAGGAAATGACGTGTTAAGCGATAAAGATATGAATATTCAAGATCTTGAGCTTTCTTCTTTGGATTTATTAATTTTAGTTAACGAACTATCAAAAAAATTATCTATTTCAGTTTCTGTTGCCGATATTTATAGTCACCCAAATATTACTGATTTTAGAAATTTTTTAATTTCATCATATCAACAATCTCTAAATGGAGCTAAGGTATGAGTTTTGCCTACTTATTTCCCGGCCAGGGAAGTCAATCTCCTAATATGACAGATTGGATAGTAAAAAATTATTCTCCTGCACGACAGCTCTTTTCTCAGGCCCAAAAAAAACTACAACTTAATTTAGAAAAACCTGAAAACTTACAGAGAAGTGAGTATTGCCAGCCCACAGTACTGTTAACAAGTTACTGTTATTTTCTTTTTTGTCTTGATAACTTTGGTTTTATACCGAGCTTTCTCTGTGGACACAGCCTTGGAGAATTTACAGCTTTAGTAGCGTCTAAATCTCTCGATTTAATGGATGCCCTCTTTCTTGTTAAAGCAAGAGGACAACTAATGGACGCAGTCTCACAAGAAGAAAGCGGTGGCATGCTTGCCATCATCAATCTTTCGCTTTCCGATGTAGAAGATTACCTTTTTAACTTCAATAAAAAATTGCAGCCCAATAATTTACCCTTGATAATTTCAAGTTTTAATAGTCCTAAAGAATTTGTCGTTTCCGGAAACCTGCCCTTGCTTTGTGCTTTTCAAGAAACCCTTAAGAAAAATCACATAGTTACCATGCCGCTAAAAGTAGCCGGAGCATTTCATCATCCGATGATGGCAATAATTAAAGACCGTTTTTCAAGTAAACTTGATCAAATCACTATTAACGACCCACAAATAAAAGTTCTTTCATCCACTACTGCAACACTGCTCGACGATGCGGAAAGCGTTAGAGCAGCATTAGAAAGCCAGATTGATAAGCCTGTGTTGTGGATTACCTGTATAGAAAAACTTCTGGAAAATGATAATGTAAACTGTCTAATAGATGTAGGACCACAATCTATTTTACAAAAATCGGTCAAAGATGTGTTAGCCAAACAAGTCTTCAAGCTAAAAGCAATTGATTTGATTTCAATGTATTCAGAAATCGGACGTAAAAAAAGTAAAGCACTTAAAGCAGAGCAATACATAAAAATACTTGATAACTGGCTTTCAAGACTAGCTTGTAGCAAGAAAAAAAATAGAGAGTCATCGGATGAAGTCGATAGGATTTCTGGTATTTATTCGGAACTATTAAATTTCATAGTATCTTTAAAAGAAAATAATCAATCTGATTTTAAGGATGCAGATTTAGAAATATGCCGAAATCGCTTCATCCAAGCAATGGTACTTAAAGGTTATACATTAAAAGAGATAGAAAATAATGTTGGATGAAACTCATCAAGTTGCCATTGTCGGCATGGCCTGTAATTTACCCAAGGCGAACAATCCACTAGAATTCATGGATTTTCTAATTCAGAGCAATTCTGCGATTCGAAGTTTTCCACAAGAGCGGCGAGATGACTTATTGCCATTTATCGATGATATTTATCACCATCGTTTTGCAAAACACCTTGACATTGAATATCAAAGAGGCGGCTTTTTAAATCGCATTGATGGTTTTGATCACCACTATTTCAAAGTTTCTCCCAGTGAAGCTGAAGTCATGGATCCTGCTCAACGGCTCTTCTTACAGCAAGCTATTAAGGCTATTGAAGATGCAGGATACGCACCTGAAATGCTTAGGAAAAGTGATACTGGAGTTTATATTGGCTATATGCCAGATTACCGACCATTTAACTACAAAGATTTATTAATTAAAAAACCTGATCAACAATTTGATCTTCAGATACCTAATAATTTACCAGCTGTCATTGCTTCAAGGATTTCCTATTTTCTAGATCTAAAGGGCCCTGCTCTTTGCATTGACACTGCCTGTTCTTCAGTAATGACTGCGCTCGATTTAGCAGTACAGGCTATTCAAAATAAAAGTATAACAGGAGCTATCGTAGGTGGTGTCAAAATTATGCTGGCGCCACTTTTAGTAAATGGGCAAAGTATCGCTATAGAATCGCCTGATTTTGAAAGCAAACCATTCGATGCTTCAGCAAACGGAGTTGGTATTGGAGAAGGAGTCGGTGCTTTATATCTAAAGCCCTTGCACCTAGCGAGAAAAGATCAGGATTTTATCTACTGCATCATAGAAGCTAGCAGTACAAACCAGGATGGTCGCAGTCTTGGATTAGCCGCCCCCAATCCTCATTCACAAGAAAATGTTGTAGTAAAAACCTGGGGTAAATCTTCGGTAAATGCCAAACAAATTAGCTTTCTTGAGGCACATGGTACGGGAACAAAAGTGGGAGACCCCATAGAAGTTGCAGCCTTAAGCAAAGCATTCACTAGCCACACCAATGACAAGCAGTTTTGTTATCTTAGTTCAGTTAAAGGAAATATCGGTCATCTTTACGAAGCATCAGGAATTCCTAGTTTGATTAAAACTGCCCTTTCCGTCTACTTCAAAAAGAAATTTCCTATTTGTAATTTTAAAATTCCTAACTACCAAATAAATTTTGCTAACACACCATTTTATGTTGGAAAAGATGTCGAAGATTGGCCAGAGGAAGTTAGATATGCAGGCATCAATTCCTTTGGCATGAGTGGCACCAATGCTCATGTTTTAATAAGAAATGATGATAACTCTTATGAATCCAATGTCCCCTGCAATGAGCATACTGATTTGTTGGTTATTTCAGCAAAATCTCATGACTCTCTAGTGGGTTTACTGAAAGACTATCTCAGTTATCTACCGCGCAATTTATTCTCATTTCAGGATATTTGCCATACCTCCAGGATAGGACGAAGCCATTATAACTATCGTTTTGCAGTACTGGCAAAAAACTGGATAGAAGCTAAAAATCTAATTTATGCACAATTGTCGAAAAAAGAAAAAATAGAAGGTTGTGTGTTGGGTAAATCAGCAGGAGAAATTTCCGAAATTGCTTTATCCTATGTTCAAGGAGAAAATATTGAATGGCAAGCTCATTTCAACGAGCAACTCTGTAGGCGAGTTCCTATCCCAACTTATCATTTTCATGAACAAAGAGCTTGGGTGAGCTTTGATCCACTCTATGAAGAAAAGATTCGCGAAAAAAATAAGTTTCATCATCACTACGTATATAAAAAATATCTTGAGTTGAAAGATTTCGAGAACATTAATAGCCCAGAAAAAACCACTACTGTTGCTTTGCTGGCAAGTGAACGTCACTTAGAACAAACAAAAAAAATATTCATTTCGGCTGGATATAAAATAATAGCCGCAAAACCTTGGCAACAGTTTGAAGAACTAATTAAAGAAATAAACGGTAATACCGATAAGCTCCAGATAGTCTGGTGTGGTGAAATGAGCAAACCCGGAGAATATGATCTTTTACAAGCTAAAAACTTACGTTTATTTGCTAAATCTCTGAATAAACTTTCAGGTTTTATTTCCCTTGCGATAGCAACTCAGGCAGGCAGTAAGCCTATAGATGAAGATTTTATCGATCCAGTGCAAAGAATGATTCATGGATTAGCTATAAGTTTAGCGAAGGAAACCAAATTAAATGTACAGTTGGTTGACCGTCACTATGCTGAACACCTAGATTCCGTAGCGAAATTTTTAAAAAGCAATAATCAAACATTATTTAGCTATCTCTACAAAGATGCCGCTTATAAAAGAGTTTTTACTGGATTAGCACTTTCACCAGAAGCAAAAGCAAAGGATTGCCTAACACACTCTGGTGTCTACATAATCTCTGGTGGCTTGGGTGGTATCGGCTTAAGCTTAGCTAACTATTTGATGGAAAAATGGTCTGCGCAAGTTATTTTATTGAGTCGCCACGGCAGAATTCGCTCTCACTATCGTGAAACTTTTTCTTCTGTTTTAAGCAATCATAGAACTGTTATCAAAACCAACTTTTATGGTCTCCAGCAGGATTGGGAAACTTTGTTTTCCGAAATTAATGATAAATATGGTGCCATTAATGGCATCTATCATCTCGCAGGAGTTCCCAGTGCCCATCTTTTGGCACATGAAAATGATAATGATTTTGATAAAGTATTAGACCCTAAGATTTATCAAACAAAAAATCTAATAAAAGCTTTGTCTAATGCAAATATAAAAAACTCATTTGTTGCGCTCTTTTCATCTGTCGCTTCATATTTTCCCAGCGTGGGTCAATCGAGCTACAGCATGGCCAATAATTTTATGGATGGCTTAGCATTAAGCTATAAGGATAATCTCGCTTTTAACCACATTTGTTCTTTGGCTTGGGTTGCCTTTAAAGACATTGGTATGGCTAAAGATGCAAAAACCAATGTTGATACAAGTTTTAAAGCTATTTTATGTGACGATGCAATTGAACAGATGCACAGAATGATTGCTTCTAAATCAAGGCACGGACTGATTGGAGAGATTAATTATAAAATGGGCCAGTTGGTGAAAGAGCTTGCATCCTACGGCTATGAATTAGGAGAAGATATTATCTCCATGCTGGATCCAAAACAACAGGCTCCTACTCCGAAAATATCCTTAGAAGAAATTGAGGTCGAACTTGTAGGTAATAAACACTCACAAGCATCAGAAAATTTAATCTTGGTGGCAAAAATATGGAGTAAGCATCTTGGATATCGTCAAATGGAGGTAGAAGCCAGACTATACGACGATTTGGGCGGAGACTCTATCATGGCGACTCAAATAGCGAGAGACATAGAAATTCATTTTGGCCATAAACTAAATATCAGTGATCTTATAGATTCTTCACTTTTAGAAGTGGCTTTAACAATTGATAAAATGACTTCATTAAAAAATTCACGCGATTGATGAATAACCTAACTTTTCATAAGATTCACCAACCTTCCTGCTCTAAGGGCTGGGTTTTGTGCTTTCATCATGTAGGTGGTTCTCGTCTTGATTATTTTTTTTGGCGAAGACTTCACGATGTGGAGGTGTGGGTAGCAGAATTTCCTAACCGACAGCCACAGACTTTAGCAAACTCTAATTTAATCTGCGCCGATCAATGGTTAAATGAAATAATAACTTTTATTGAAAAAACATACAGCGAGCACTCTCTACCGGGCAGTCTTTTCGGTATGTCCTTAGGAGCACAAATTGCTTTTCAAACAGGTTGTAAGCTCGAAAATTTAGGACTTGCTGAAACTGTAAAGAAAATTTTTATTGCCAGCGCCTTAGCGCCTATACAGTTTATTGTGCATGATATTTCTCATTTTCTGTCTGCTGATGATAACTGGATGGCTCATGAATTTAACCTAACCAAAAATAATATCTTTGATCAGCACATCGATATAGTAATAAAAGACATAATCGATCGCATTAGATTTGACTATCACGTTTATAAATCATGGCAAAGCTTTCCGGTATCACCATGCAACATACCAATGACGGGTTTTTTTGGTAATTCCGATCCATTTCTTGATTCCAATACCATAGATTTATGGTCAGAGATGACATATGGAGAATTTACCTATCATCTACTTGATGGTGGCCATTTTTTTACCGCCAACTCATTACAAAGGTTGTTAAATATTTTTCACGATGAAGTAATTTTAATTTAAAACGATGTAACACAAAACTCGGAAATGGTCCTAAAAAATCTAAGGAACAGCTGTGTAACAAAACACTTGATTTTTTTCTATCGTAAAAAAAACTTTTTGAAAAAAGCTCTCTTTAAGAAGCTGTAAAAAAATCAATTTGGCAATTCTGGTTCAATATCGCTGTGACAAAAGTATGACGTAAAAATCTTTTTGAAAGGAAATATCATGTCGTGCTTGTATGAAACCTGTTTGTCTGATGTTGCCTGGAAAGTAATAGAACTGATTTTCCCTGCCTATGCAAAACGAGGCAGACCTCGTGTGTATAGCCTTCGAAGCATAGTTAACCTGAGTTTCGTTCTCATGATTGATCACATCTTTTTGTTGACAAAGTCGTTTAAGCATTTTCAAGTTTAATTTGATGTGATCAAGTTTTTCAATGAATCATATAAGAACAGAATTTATAGAATCAAATCTTGGTGATAAGCGCTTAACTAAGCGCCTTTTATCAATTGTTAGCTCGGTTATTGAAAGTCCAGAGAAATCTTTTCCTGAGGCATTTGGGAGTTCGGCAGAATTAGAGGGGTTCTATCGGTTTGTGGAAAATCCTTACATAGAAATAAAAGACATTTTAGAACCGCACAAACAAGCTACTTTAAAGCGTATGTGCAATAAGAATAATGATATTATTATTGCGCATGATTCGAGTGAGTTTGTATTTTCAGGAAAGAGACGAGACCTTGGAACAACCTCACTAGGTAAAAGTGCAAGCTTCTTTGGTCATTTCAGTTTAGCTATTTCTGCGTCAGATAGAGAACCATTAGGTACATTGGGGTTGCATTGTTTTAAGCGCGGTGAAAAAATCAGTCCTTATGCACTCAGAAAAAAAGGGATTCTTACACAGACTCAGTCTCGTCGCCTGCCATCGGAAAAACAAAGATGGAATGACGCAATCGATAGCATTTCTAAACTCAGCGAAAGCGCTAAAAATGCAATCCACGTATGCGATAGTGAAACAGATAGTTATGCTTTGCTTGCTGATTTATCGAACAAAGAACATCGATTTATTGTTAGGGGCTGCTATGACCGCGCCCTTGTAAACGGCAAGCATTTACGCGAGGAATTTGCAGAAGAAAGCAGATTGTTTTCTAAAGAAATACATCTTTCTAGAAGAAATAAAAAATCCGGCGGGGCTAATAATAAAAGGCTTGTTAAAAGAGATGCCCGCAATACGATAGTAGATATTAAAGCAAAACAAATTACATTAAAAAGATCAAACTGTGTAGATAAAAAATATGCATTATCTTTAGATATAAATGCTGTTCTTATTCTAGAGCGAAATCCGCCTAAAGATGAAAAGCCTATTGAATGGATTTTACTCACTCAAGAACCAATCGCTTCGCGCCAAGATATCGAAAAGATTATCGAATGCTATTGCTCACGTTGGGTCATAGAAGAATACTTTAAAGTCCTTAAAACTGGATGCTCATATGAAAAAAGACAGTTAGAAAGCTTTCACAGCCTGAAAAATTGTTTGGGAGTCTTTATACCAATAGCCTGGTTTCTCCTGCGGCTACGCAATAAAGCAAATGAAGCAAATAGCTCACCAGAACTTTATATACCGCCTCCATTATTAGCTATGCTGCAAAATTATACCGCGGAATCATTGCTTACTGTCGATGAAGTTTTAAGGCAAATAGCAAGGTTGGGAGGACACATTAAATATAACGGTCCTCCTGGATGGCTAGTCTTATGGCGAGGGCTTAGAGAACTTTATGCTATGTATAAAGGTTACCAAATCGCCGAATCTATCTTGTCAACAAAAAGATGTGATCAATCATGAGAACGAAACTCAGGTTAGACAGATAATTGCTAAAACCCCCGCGATGCTTGCGGGGATTTTTTGGCAATCAAGATTATTATTGATAGATCAACTGCAACCTGAAGTCGATCCACAGTTGGCACATCGGTAGCACGAGCCATTTCGCGCCATAATACTTCCGCAATATTGGCATGGCGGCGCGTCTGGCTGCATCATGTAGGGTGATGGATTTTTTTCCTGAGATTTTTCCGATTCATCAGAAAACAATTCTGCTTGCGCTGCCTGTAGCCATTCGGGACGTTCACTGCTTTTAAGAAATTTCAAACCCATCCATCTAAAGATATAGTCGCACACACTGCTCGCCATGGGGATCTCTGAATTCTTGGTAAAACCGCTGGGCTCAAAACGTGTGTGCGAAAATTTCTCAACCAACACTTTGACTGGCACACCATATTGCAGGGCTAAACTTATTGCTGTGGCAAAAACATCCATTAAGCCACTGATGGTGCTCCCCTCTTTCGCCATAGTGCAAAATAATTCTCCAGGACTGCCATCTTCAAATAATCCTACCGTTAGGTAGCCTTCATGTCCTCCGATGGAAAATTTATGGGTAAGTGCTGAGCGTTCAACTGGTAAACGTCTGCGTTTTACCATACCGAGCTTTTGTCCTAGCTCATCGTTGGCATTCATTCCTTTGGCGGCTGCAATCAGGTCTTCGAGCGTCAAAGGTTTAAAATTTGCCACGGGTAAAGCTGGACCACTCACATTATCTTTATTTTTTTCGATACTTACCGAAAGAGGCTGACTTCTCTTACAGCCGTCACGATAGATTGCCAGTGCTTTTAATCCTCGTTTCCAAGCTTCAAAATGGATGTGCTCAACGTCCTCCACCGTCGATTCTTGCGGCATATTTACCGTCTTGGAGATGGCGCCACTCAAAAAAGGCTGTACTGCCGCCATCATCTTGACGTGCGCCATTGGCTGAATACTTCTGATGCCATTTTGCGGTTTAAAAGCGCAGTCAAAAACAGCTAAGTGTTCAGCTTTTAAATCGGGTGCATTTTCGATAGTGTCATTTTTTTCGATATAGGCAAGTATATGGGCTTTTTGGGCTTGAGTATATCCGAGTTGATCCAGGGCTCGTGAGGCTGTGTTATTAACAATTTTGATAAGTCCACCACCAACAAGCTTTTTGTATTTTACCAAGGCAATATCTGGCTCAATGCCGGTAGTATCACAATCCATCATAAAACCGATGGTCCCTGTCGGAGCGAGAACTGTCACCTGAGCATTTTTAAAGCCGTAGGTCTTTCCTAAAGAAATTACATCACTCCATGATTTTTTAGCAGCTTGAAAAACGGGTTTTAAATTTTTGGGCAAATAATCAAATTCTGATCGTTTGAGCCCTTTTTGATGGAGGGACATCACGTCCAAAAATGAATCTTTGTTTTCGTTATATCCTGCAAATGCTTTCATTGCATGAGCGATCACCGCCGAAGTTTTATAAGCATATCCTCCCATAAGCGCCGTTATGGCTGCCGCGACAGCTCTTCCTTGATCGGAATCATAAGCCAGCCCTAAGCTCATAAGTAAAGCTCCCAAGTTGGCATAACCCAATCCTAGCGGACGAAACTTATGGCTGTTTTCTTCAATTTTTTTGGTCGGATATGATGCATGATCCACAAAAATTTCTTGAGCTAAAATTGTGAGCGCTACAGCATGTTCAAAACCTCCAACATCAAATGTGCCATCTTGGTTAAGAAATTTTAAAAGATTGATGGAAGCTAAATTACAGGCCGAATCATCTAAAAACATGTATTCGCTGCAAGGATTCGATGCATTGATGCGGGCTGTATTTTTGCAGGTATGATATTGATTGATAACATCATCAAATTGCAGCCCAGGATCGCCGCACTGCCAAGCTGATCGTGCGATTTCTTCCCAGATTTTATCTGCTGAAAGTTTTTCTAATGGCTTTTTATCCACAACTGAATTGGTTGTGTAATCTGTGTGCTGTTCAAGTGCATTCATAAATTTATCATTTACTCGAACAGAGTGGTTGGCATTTTGGAACATCACCGAATCATAAGCACCACCAGGAACATTAAAGCCTGCATCATAGCCTGCATCGATAAGAGCATGGGCCTTGGCTTCTTCTTTAACTTTACAAGAAATAAATTCTTCGATATCAGGGTGATCGACATTAAGGATAACCATTTTTGCAGCGCGCCTGGTTTTGCCACCTGACTTAATAACACCAGCAAAGGAATCAAAACCTCGCATAAAAGAAACAGGACCTGAAGCTTCTCCGCCTCCAGCTAAACTTTCTTTCTTGCCTCTGATGGTGGAAAAATTAGTGCCGGTTCCACTGCCATATTTGAACAACATTCCTTCGGTTTTAGCCAAAGATAAAATTGAATCCATAGTATCTTCAACAGAATTTATAAAACAAGCCGAACACTGCGGATGGGCTTCAACGCCCACGTTAAACCATACAGGCGAGTTAAAGGCCATTTTTTGATTAACGAGAAGATGGGTTAGCTCATCATGGAAACTTTGCTCGCAAGCTTTGGTTGAAAAATATTTAGACTTAGCACCCCAAGCCGTAATGGTATCAGCCACGCGTGATATGAGTTGACGCACTGAAGATTCGCGTGATTTGGTACCTGGTTTACCTCTGAAATATTTATTCACCACAATATTGGTGGCTGTCATCGACCAGGTTTTGGGAACTTCTACATCTTTTTGCTCAAAAATTACTTCCCCATTGATCCCGCTTATCACAGCGTCTCGCTTTTCAAATATTACCCCAGCCTCCTCACTCATGGGATCAATGCCTTCCTTAGTAAAATGCCTTTTTACTTTTAGCGCCTTCCCCTGAACTTCTATCGTTATTTTTGTTTCCTCACCCATTTTATCTGCACCGAAATTTGATTCTTCTGCCACAAAAGCTTCCATAATATTTTCCCCGAATGATTTTTATCTTCGCCACCAAAAGAATACTAGTTGTGCCTTTGCTGACTAAAACACATGCCTAAAAACTCATCTTTTGAATTTTTTTGATTATCTAGAACTACCCACGACCCATACTTTTAGTCAATCGCTCTTAAAAATTTTTTACATTAATTTTTGCTTTTTTAAATTAAATTCAACAATAAAAGCAGCACAAAACAAGGAATGTTATTTACTATAAACATCCAAACTTTAAAAATTGTTTTATTTAATCATTTAACGCTTATTTTTCTGTGGAACTTTTACCATTTTTTTCTAGGTTAAAAGTTCCAGTAATCAAACTTAGGATAAATATAATTAGTAGGTCAAGAGTTCTATTGCAGCTTTCTTAATATTCTCTTTTTGCGGCAAAATTGCGTTCTCTAGAATTTTGGAAAATCCTATGGGAATATCAAGCGCCGCTAAGCGCCGAACAGGAGCATCAAGATCCATAAAACAATTTTCCATAATGACCGCTGAAACTTCGCTACCAATCCCATTAAACATATGATCTTCGTGAACAATAAGAACTTTCCCAGTGGCACGCACTGTTTTACTAATACCCTCAATATCGAGTGGTTTGATGGAACGTAAATCAAAAACCTCAATAGAATGCCCTGATTCAGAAAGTTCTTGGGCTACCTGAAGCGCCATATGCACCGTATTGCCATAGGTAATAATACTCATATCAGTCCCATGCCGCCGAACTTTTCCCACACCAAAGGGTAGAGCAAAATCTGATCCATATTTTGGTCCCCTGGCTTCTGCTCGGTTATATAAATATTTTGGCTCAAGGAAAAAAGTTGGCCCAAAAGAGCGAATGGCAGTACGCAAAAGCCCTGCAGCATCTTCAGCAAAAGCAGGGGTTACTACCCTAAGCCCCGGCAAATGGCTCATGATAGCTTCAATATTTTGCGAGTGATATAAACCTCCAGTAATATAGCCTCCTGATGCTAAGCGCAAAACAACGTTGGGAGAGAATTGTCCATTGGATCGCCAATAATCATGACCCATCTCCACTATCTGTTCCATTGCGGGCCATACATAATCAGCAAACTGAGCAGCCTCAATAACAATTCTAATATCCGAGCGATAGCGACTCATGCCATTGGCGGTACCCACTATAAAATCCTCGGCAATGGGAGCATTAAAAATTCGTTTTGGGCCAAAGAGATCGAGCATTCCTTTGGTCAGATTAAATACACCTCCCTTTTTCTTAGAGGCACAATCCTGCCCCCATAAAAAAGTTTGGTCGTTATGTTGGAATTCCTCTATTAAAGTACGATTAATTGCTTCACGCAATTTTTCGGTGGGTTCTGCATCGACTGGGACATGTTCATCTTGTGATTTTTGTGGCTGATAACTTTGTGCAAAAACAAATTTATGCACTGAATCAGGGGTGGGCACAGGCGCTTCTTCAGCCTTTTGACATGCCTGCTCAATTTCATTATCTAACTCTTTTTCAAGAGCTTTCAGATATTTCTCGGCACCTTTATTTTTAAGAATTTCAGCTCTCAATAATTCGATTGGATCTGATTGGGCAGCCTTTTGTATTTCTTCCTTATCGCGATAGAGATCTTGTGCGTCGGAATTTGAATGAGCCCCAATACGAACACATTGTGCATGAAGCAGAGCTGGACAACCTGTGGAACGTACAAAATCGACAGCATCACTCATTTTTTGATGACTATCCAAAAAGCTCGTACCATCTGCATTAAAAATACCTAGATTTTTAAAACCTCGAAAATTATCACTGATCAATGTGTTAGCTGATTGCTCACTCGTGGGCACAGAAATCCCATAGCCATTATTCTGTATGACAAAAATTACCGGCAATTTTTCGCGTGTAGCTCCATTAATCGCTTCATAGCAATAACCTTCAGACATAGAGGATTCGCCCTGGCTACAAAACGCTATAGCATCATCCTGATAATATTTTATGGCACGAGCTACACCCACAGCATGTTGAGTGTGATTACCTGTACACGAAGAAACATTTTGAATATTTATACTAGGCTTGGCAAAGTGATTGGACATATGGCGCCCGCCAGAAGCGACATCTGTACTTTTTGATAATCCGTTAAGTATGAGCTCAACAGGATTGAGGCCTGCGGCTAAAACGGTTGCCGTATCCCGATAATAAGGAAATAAAAAATCTTTGTTTTGACGGAAAGCTAAGCCCAATGCTACCTGAATACCTTCATGTCCAGAGCAGCGAGCATGATAACTCCACCCCATACCCCGGCGAATATAAAGAGCTGCCTTATCGTCAATTTTGCGAGCTAATAGTGCGTATTTATACCAATTGAGTAACTGATCTTGATCAATGTTGCGATTTTTCTTACTCGAAGTTTTGATCATATTTATATCCTGTAACAAACCGCTCTCCTAATCTGAAAAAAACTAAATCACATGGAAAATTTTGGCACCAAGGTGGGAATTTTCATAACCCTCGATAGATATAAAACCTGACTCCAATAAAGGGAGCAACCCGTCAAGTTCCATCTTATTGAGTATTCCTTCAAACATGACAAAGGTCTCTGCTGGCAAGACAAGGCGCTGTAATGATGCTTCGCTCAAAAAAGCAAGCATAACTTCTTGCCACCCTATAAGCTCACTTTGGCAATGCCTGAGAGTTGAATAAAGCTCAAAAAAATCTATCTTGGCCTGCAAAATCGAACCCAAACAACAATTATTTTTTTGCTTTAGAAGCCATTGCCCTAAAATACTGCGTGCTTTTTCAATGGACCAAGCAAATTTCAAGCTAAAAACTTTTTGCAGTGCCAACAGAAATAATAGTGGAATGGTTTTGGTCTTTCCAATTTCAAATGCAACCTCTAAATCGCTAAGGGCTGCTACTTGGGATGCTAGATGTTCTAATGGTTTCAAAAAAACCTGATAGCGTTGAGGCAGCTTATTTAAAACAGCACATGTATCAACTCGAATGACACTTTCCTCTAGCACATAGTCAAACAGACTCGAAAAGCCTCTGAGATCTTTTTCCAAGCAGTCATCAATTTCTAAAAACTGTTCTTTAAGACACTCCTCCAGCCTAGGGCGAGTTTTAACTATCAACGATAGTTCAATTCCAATATTTTTAATGGAATCATAATCTTGGGTAAGAGCGCCAAAAATTTCCAAATTATGGATTATAAATGCATCCAAATGATCGAGTTCTTCTTCTGGCCAACTATTAAGCCTCTCACATAATTCTTCAAGTTGCTCGCTGCTGTAATTTTTCACGACTCGCTACCATTCAGTGGTTTCATATCAATTTCTCTAGGCACTACGTCAATAAATTCTTGATGGATGCTCTCCACTGATTTATCTGATCCTAAGGATTTTATTTCGCTGAGTTTTCTTGCCGTAACAAAAACTCTGGAATCAAGAGATGATAATGTTTGATTATAGCTTTCAGAAGCTGTCTTTAAACTCTTTCCAAGCTTTCCGAAATGTGCTGACACTACACCGACTCTATCAATAAGTTGCTGTGCTAATTTTCTTACTTCTTCGATATTATTGGCTATTGATTCTTGTTTAAAACTAAATGCTACTCCTTTGAGTAAAGCAATCAGCGTCACTGGGGTTGCAATGATAATATCATTTTGCGCTGCATAATCTAAAAGAGAGGGATCAGTAACAAGTGCGCGATGTAATAATGATTCTGTTGGTAAAAACATAACAGTAAATTCAGGACTGTCCCCGAGAATTTTTGCATAGGATTTTTTCTTTAAGGTCATTAGGTGTCGCTTGAGTGTCGTTACCAAATCAGCGCAAGCATCATTTTTGTCTTCTGTGCCAAATACCTCTAAAGGAACCTTGGCATCAATAACGATTTTTTTATTCTGAGGAAGTGTCACCACCATATCAGGCCTTAAAATTTCACCTTCGACTTTTATGCTGCACTGTTCAATAAAATCACAAAACTGAGAAAGCCCTGAAAGCTCAACCACTCGTCGTAGCTGCATCTCACCCCAACGCCCTCGAATAGATGGGGCCTGTAGTGCTTTAGACAACGCTCCTGTTTCTTGCTGCAAGATAGCCTGACTTTTAAGCAAACCTTCTATCTGCTCTTTAAGGCCACTATAAGCGCCTTGGCGAATGGCTTCGAGATCACTTACTTTTTTATCCATAAATGACAGACTTTCTTTTAAAGGAGCCACAACATTTTTAAGTTGCTCTTTACTATGCTGCCGCTCCTGATCACTTGCTTGCAACAACTGGTCAACACTCTGCTTAAGAGTAGTATTCATTGCGTCCATATTTTGAATCAAGCTTTCTTTGGCAAGTGCTGAAAAAGTTTCTTTCATGCGGTCGTGCACTAAATTCAAGTCATTAATTCTTTTTTCGAAATATTCCTTACTTTGCCTATATTCAGCCTCAGTTTGAGCAAGTTTAATAGTTAACTGATTTTTTTGATTTTGTTCATTTTCTATTATTTGAGCTGTACGATTTTGTCTTCGAACATAATAATTCCACGCAATCAGCAAAAAGCTTAGAGCTCCTAAAAAAAATCCAGTAGCAAAAATTAAAATTTGTTGAGCGTTCATAATTCTTAGGCTCCATTTTTATCAATGCTTAAATAATGCACCAATGCAGGAGGAATATTAATTTTTACTATCGCTTCATCATTTTGATACTCATGGATAAATTGGTCAATGTGATGACGAGTCTCACGATAACGGACCAGTGCATCCTCATTGAGAAAGGCAGAAACCAAACGAGAAAGACCCTTGTATTCAAAAAAAGAAAAGCTTGCCCCATCTTTTGCAAGCTTGATCAAGTGCTCTATTAAAGCCTTGGTCAGGGATGATGGTAAAGAATTAAAAGGAAGACTCGAAATAATTACGTCATAACTATCGTAGTTATGGAGTTTAAGCACATCTTCACAAAAAATATCAATATTGGCTTTATTGTAACGAAGCTTAAGCAAGCGAGCAAAGGCAGGTACTATTTCCACAACATCTAAATGACTCGAATGCGCCATACGTTTTGCTAAATATTTAGTAATAGCTCCAGTGCCTGCCCCAACTTCAAGAATTCTTTGAGAACTTTGAGAGCAGATTGGTCTTATCATCGCTTGCGCTAAAAACTTGGAACTTGGGGCAAAGGTGCCTATCATTCTAAAAGGATTTTGCTGAAACATCTTCCACCTATTCGCTCCCATAGGGCCAGAATCGTTAAAAAATCATCGGATAGCTCGTGAACTATCAACTTAAGCGCCGAAATCGAAAATTTTTACTCTCTAGACTACAAAGGCTCTGCAGCCCCACCTACGGTGAAGCTTCAGAAACAATAAAGATTTTTGATTATTTTTTATCAGACGATAGATGGTGCCGGAGGAGAGACTCGAACTCTCACGGACCTAAGCCCACCGGATTTTGAGTCCGGCGCGTCTACCAATTCCACCACTCCGGCATGAACTCCAGTGGATATACCCGCTTGTTAAAATTCGTCAAGTCATGCACCTTCGATCAAAACGTTTTTTGATACCCCATGAATCTTTCAATTCAAAAGTTAAGCGCTCATATCGGCCCCCACTGTATACTTGATAATATTAATTTAAATTTAGATGCGGGCAGCCACTTAAGCATCATGGGTCATTCTGGAAGCGGAAAAAGTTCACTCATACGAATTATTCTTGGGTTAAAAACAAAACTCAGCATCAGCGGAAGGATCTGTTTTAGTAACTTAACAATTCAATTGAATAATCAAAGAATAGTGCCCATTGCCAAACAAGGATATGCTTATGTGCCGCAAAGCTTAAGTTTATGGCCCCATATAAATGTTGCAAAAACTCTGAGGTTGACCCAAAATTTTGCTCATTCAGATTTTGAAGTTGATGAGCTCCTCTCTATTTTTGGGCTTATATCGCACAAGAAATCTTTTCCTCATGAACTATCAGCAGGAGAACAGCAACGACTTGCTCTTGCTCGCGCATTGATCGCAAAGCCAAAACTGTTGATCCTCGATGAAGCTTTTTCAAACCTTGATACGGTCAGCAAATATAGCTTGCTAAAGATATTGAAAAAAAAACAAAAAGATCTTGGCTTCACTTCAATTTTTGTAACTCATGATTTTTCTGAAGCTTCTTTTTGGGGACAAAATCTTATGATTCTTTATCAAGGAAAAAGTCTTTGGACTGGCTCTCTTGAAAAATTTAGGATAGATCCTCCCCAGTGGCCCCTGCTACAAAGCCACCATAAACTCAATCGATATGCGAGGAGCCAAAAACATGTTTGCATTTTTTAAGCGCCAATGGTTTTTTTATGCCTACACCGCGCTTATTACTCCAAGCTACTTACTGCCTTGGCTTGGCTCCAACTCTATGTTTGCTAACATTTTTTCTTCGGTGGCTCGCTGGGGTTTCGGTGTCCATGTAACAAGTCTGTGCCTAGCTGCTTTGCTGAGTTTCATAAGAGGAGTGCAGCTCAGAACGCCGCAATTGGCATTGCTTTCTCTAAGCGCTTTGGTATGCGACTTAGTTCCACTTCTCAATTGGATTCCCCTGCTTCCAACTTTTTTTCACGGACTTGCCATTTTGCTCGGAACCGATACTAAAATTAATATCAGCTCATCAAGGCTTAGGTGGTAATTTTTCTTTTCAGCTTAGGCACTTAAAAATCTCAAAAAGCTACAGCAATCACAAACAGAAACATTAACCTTACAACATTCGAAAACAAAGAAAAGTGTCTCCAGCTCCTAAAGGTGGTTTATGTTCACTAAGTACTCTGTTTTTATCCTATCAATTATTTTTTCTTTGGTTCTGAGTGCAAACGAAAGAATTCTTTATCAATTACCAGCTAAAAAAGACAATTTTATTATTAATTTCGCTGTTAAAGATAATACTATCGTCTTAATTCACTCTCACTCTATTGCTGTATCTTACGATGGTGGAACTACATTTTCTAATCATCAACTTGGTCAATCTTACCGCCATCAACCAGATCAACCTTACCTCCTCCAGCATTGGGATAATTATTTAATTCACATTTCCGATGATGAAAAAATTTTTATTTCTCGTAACGGATCACTTTTTTTAAAAGAAACTCAAGAGCAAGAATTTATCAAATGTCAATTTAATAAATCAGATGAAAAAATTAGTTCTATAGTTACTCATGGGCACTACGTATTCGTAACATTTGGCCCATTTCACCACATATGCGAATGGAACAATATTGCTCTTTCGCAAGATGGAGGAAAAAACTTTTCTCGTTCAGCTTCTTTTGGCTCGATGTATGATTCATATTCCCAACTAGAGATTAACGATGAAGTTCTCTACGTTAAAGGTTCTAATAGAATTTTCAAATCTTCTGACTGGGGCACTACTTTTGTAGAAACAACAGAGCACGACCTTGGTTGGAAAAATATTATTGAGAAAAAACAAATTGAAAAAGAAACTTTCATAATGCGATTTTCACAAGAAGAAAATCCCGAAGGATTTTTCTACCCCAAAAACTATCCTACATGCTTCTCTATCAGTTACATCAATTACGATTTTCACGCTTGCACACCATTAAACGGAATCAAATATGTCTTCCCATACAAAGGAAAGCAGATCGAAAAATATGCCAACGATACTCCCCGCTACGCAAGCTTTCATAATAATAAACTCTACTTAGCCTCTACTACCACTTTAAGCGTCGTGAGTGCCGAGTAGCTTTCAATTGCACAGGGAACATGAAGTCGATCTTAAAAGAGCGACAGAACTTTATATGGATGATGCATTCAACATTCAGAATACCAAGGCTACTGGTAAGCGTGGAGTGAAGGTAGTCGTGACCAATGGAACTCTTGGAGTTGGCGTGAATATTGCAATTAGCTACGACAGTTAATCATTTGCATTGTTTCTCTAAAAGTACCATTATTTATTTTTCAAGCCCGGATAATCTTGGCCCTGCAAACTTTTTGCTGGGCTTCCTCCATAGCAATGAACAGAAAAACACAACAAAGCAGGGGAAATTTTAAAAAAAATACCAAGAGCCCGGCCTTTCTAATAAAAGAAGATAATAGTGTCTTTATTGTGGTCTTGTTCACGCTCTTCAACTTGTATGAGTTGATCAAAATGAAAATATTTTTGTCGTATGCGCTCTTTAAACGCCGAAACGTTAATAAAAACACTCAGATTATTTTCTTTCGCATAGCGAATTAAGGTTGCGGCATAAGTTTTTATTTTTCCGCAGTATAATCTTAAGTAATAATTTTTCTCATCAATAATATATTCAATATATTTTTTGCTATTTTTTTTACAAAAATAAATTTGATCACATTTAAACTCATGCCAATTATTGTGAACTCTTTCATCGATTTCATAGAGCGCATCATCAATTTCTTCTATCGTTGTCGCCTCTTTAAAGGCAACCTCATCAAGCATTACATAATGGTTATTTATTTTAGCCTGTTTAAGTCGCTGATACTTGTAGTAGGCAGTAAAATTTTCTTGTTTTTGATGCAATCGAATACAGTGCGGATCGTATTTATAATGCACACTCAAGGCGTTCAGTGAAAAAATAATAATTGCGATATAATACATGATTCATATCACCATGGGATTATTTTTATAACTTGTAGAGCGTTGGCATAGTCCTGACTTCGCTTTTTTAGCATGAAGTAATTTAGTGAAATATTTTTTTTATATTTTTTAACAAAATCAATCTGGGCAATAAGATTATTAAAGAGATGATCGTTGTAAACAGTAATAACCTTCCACTCGTCTCCAACCCGAAAAAAGACACTATTTTGGTTGAAAACTTTTTTCTTTGAGTATTTTATATCGTTGTAGCTCATAATAATTCGCTGATTAAAAGGCTCACTATCTGAAATACATAATCTATTTTTAAGTTCTTCTTCATATTCGATAATTTGATTTATGCTTAAAAATTTAATCTCTATCTGCTTAAATTTTTTCTTAGCCAATAATAATTGTTCTTCTAAAATATTTCCCAATTCAGGGATGACTTCAATAATTTTTCTATTCCCATGCATGAGCGCGGGCGGTTCGTTATTTATTCCTTCCTGGTATCGCAGTGTATATGGATCATAAGACAAAGTTCCTGACCATAGACTGTGTGCACATAGCATCAAAATAATTTTTTTTGCCATAGTCACAAACCTTAATTGCTATATGCAAAAAAATTAAGTGGCAGATACTGTTGTCTTTTTTTATGTTTTAACCATTCAATATTTAAATAAATTTTTCGTGATTCATTTTTAGATTTTTCAATCATTTTTGCTAAACAATCTTCTACACTTTCAAAGTATAAGTTTACCCTTTTGGTGCGGCCATTGATTTGGTATTCGATGTAGGAGCTTGCGCTGCTAACTGCCAAAATTTTTTTTACGGTTTGAAATTTAAGCGATACCTGGTCGCTCTCAAATTCCATATATTGAGGATCCCTCATAGATAAACCAACAGACATTTGTAGCGATGGTGGCTGTTCTGAATAGTAACTATCTTGAGTGACAAAATCTAAATATTTATTTTCTTCTCGGGCTTGATTTACAACCTTACTCACCAGCAAATCATCTTTGAAAGGAAACTCGAGAAGTATTCTGCCTTTTGGGCTCATATATCGTAGGCTACCAAACTCACTGTTATCACGAGGATGAGTAATAAATACCTCAAAGGAATCAATTTGTAATGAATTTGAATATAGAGAACATGATGCTAAAGCTATAGCCATCAACAAAAGTTTTCTCATCACAAAAACCTCTTGTTCATATTTTATGATGGGAAAACAAAAAATAATGGCGAATATTCCAGGCATTTTTATTTTTTGTTTTTTGAGTACTAAAAAGAAAATAAATTATTTTTTATCCTTAAATAGTATTTATAAAAAAGCTGTAATCATTATTTCAATATACGTCTTAACATAAGCTTAGCTAAACTGTCGGTCAATAAATCGAAAGAGCATACTGAGCGCGCAAGAGCTCCTAAAAGAATTTCTCCTGATAAACATCTCTAAAATGAAATAAAGCCTTTGACCTGTTACTTGTAGACTACGCAAGTTGAAGTCGCATCTATGCGCTGTAAACCAAAAAAAGTGGGAGATGTATGCAACTTATCAGGTTGATTGGACTTTTGTTTTTTTGTGGTTTATCTGCTTCCTTTAGTTCGTATGCCGTTGTGTTTCACTCCTTAGGTGAGCATCAGGAACATTTAGAACTGGCAAAAAAATTCCCCTCAGTAGGAAAGCTTAGGCTTAATTTTAGAAACAAAGATGCAACGAGACTTATAGAAACACATTGCACAGGCACACTTATTGATCCCTTGACGGTCATAACTCTTGCTCAGTGCGTGGATCCGGTGCTCATAAAGGAAGAAGGTTTTGAGTTTGACCGAAACACCAATTACTTTAGAGCAAATACTTTCGCCTTAGGAGATGATGTCCTTAATGAGCCAATTGCTGTTAGAAGCGTAAAGGGAGCAGTTCTTTTCGCTGGGCACAAGCAAGATAACGAACTTACTCAAGCACAAAATTTGGCATTAATTTATTTGGAAAGTCCCATTTACAATGTCGAGCCTGCACAATTGTATGAAGAAGACATTTCAAGATCATTTCGTAAGAAAAAAGTGGTCATGGTGGGCTTTGGATTTTATGGAGAACCATGGAACCCTTACAAAGAAGACAACACGGCAGCAGCCAGTAATAAAGAAATTGATTTTCACAAAAGAGCGTGTTGGCAGGAATTAAAAGATTTTAGACGATCAGTTTTAGAAACTCATTTTTCAATAGAAAGCGAAGATTATTTCGGTATGTTTACTCATGGAGATCAGGGAGGACCATTATTTATTGAGCGCGATGGTCACTGGTATTTGTTGGGGATAAATTCGCATCGAATTAATCCTTCTTTTGACGATAAAGACAAGAAGATCGATGAAAGAGATATTCTCTATGGCACTAAAGGAATATCGCTAGCGATTCCATCATATTTAGGATGGATTAGAGATAATCAGGCTCTTCGGACATTAACTCGAAGTATAACGCTCGATAATAGCGAATGGACTTTCGGAGCATATTGGAACAAGGGTATTTTCCCACACAATAATCTTCAAGAGTCTTTGCTTTATGAGGCGATTGTTAATAAGCCAGGAATAATTATTTTCGATAATTTTATTAGTTTGGAAAAATTAAGCTTGGAGAATGCAAATGCTAAGCTCTTTATTCCTTACAAATTACCCTTAGCACTCAAAAGACAAGAAATTGATGAGCACATTCAAAAACTTTTTGAAAATGGCAAAAAATTTGAAGCCGTCGAATATGAACGAGGAATTATAGAAATACCAGGAAGCGAAGATATTTCTCGTGCTCTTAAAATAGAGTCTAGGGAAATTATTATAAATGCTGGCGTTGTTGATATTGATGGCGAATTATGGTTTGAAAATTTCAAACTTCATGGCGGAAAATTAATGGGCACAGGTGCACTGGTCTACTCCACCTCTCCTATAGTGAATACTAACGGCGTAGTTATGCCTGGCAAGGAAAGCAGTATCGGCACTCTTAGAATGGTGGGCGATTATGTACAACATTCGCCAAACGAAGAAAGCAAGGGCGGAATTTTACACATACGTGCGCAAAAGAAAAGAAAGAAAATAGAAAATTCCGTGCTTCATGTCCAGGGGCATGCCCAGCTGGGAGGCACACTCGTAATAGAGGAAATGGGCAACGCTTTTAGGCATGGAGACAAAATTAAATTTCTATATGGTAAAAATTCTGGGAAGTTTTCCGATTGTAAATTGCCTGCGGGTTTTTTAGGAAATATTGAATATAATCAAGATTCAGTAAGCATTACTTTAAAAGACCCCCTATGGCAGAAAGATATTAAACTCAATGAGTTTTCATCCTTATCTCTAGAGCATTCCACTTCTCCTTCTTCTTTACTCATAAACGGAGGCTCGCTAAGGGCGGGAGCGATGATTAACCTTGGTGATGGAGCTCTTGTGATGCACAGCGGTGAGTTGAGTATGTCTCAAGAATTGCCTCAGCAAACCCTGGTGCTCAATGGCAACTATGAGCAATCTGGTGGAACATTAAAGCTCATGATTAAAAAAACCTTGGTTGAGATTCAGGATGAAAAAGAATACATCGTTAATCCTGATGGAAGCTTGATTTTGGCCGAAGATGTGCCATTTGATGAGGATAAAAAGAGGGTCGTACAAAAAATTGGCAATCCAGAATTTGTATGGACTACAGATAATATAAAAGTGAGCGGTACAGCAATACTTGGTGGGCACTTAGAAATTAGATTTGAAAGTGACGAATTATTGGTAAAAGAAGGTACCGAAGTGAGCGTAGTGAAGGCTCATAAAATTGAGGGTGCTTTTGCTTCTGTCACAAAACTACCAGGTATGATTCAGCCAAAGCTCGTCTATACACCTCAAGAGGTGATACTACGTTTTGAAAAACAAGGAAGTTTATCCGAACTTAACTTTAAGTCTGAGGAGGCGAAAACCGCAGCTCTCATTCTTGAACAACAACGTGATAATAAAAAATATTCATCACTTTTTCTTAAGTTAGGAACCATGAACGAGGATGACATAGAAGTTTACTTGCTCAATATGGTGATTAAAACTCCTGGCTATCAAAGATTATTAGGAGAATACACAAAGTCGCACATATGATTAAAGATTAGTATTCTCAATACATCGATGGTCTTTGGGATTACATATTCTTAAAGACCATCAGGATAAAAATTTCCTCGAGGTTTAATGGGCTGCGTCAAACCAGATTTTTTTGATTAGAGATCAAAGTTCTTGATAAAATATCTTGATCTTATCAAAAGCTTCGTAAGCAATACTTTGGTGAAATCTCTTGCAGCTCTTCTTATCCCTTGCCTCATACCAGTCGCTGCTATGTATTTCACCTGTTGATTTAGTTGCCTCAAATTTAAACTTGCAAAGATAGTAAATACAATCATGGGGACTAATCTGATATTCGCATTCTGGGCATTCCGCTAAAGTATCTTCGTCATAAGAAGAAAAACCAATTGGCCAGGCTACTTTATCCAGATGGGCCTTACAGCCCTTGTTTTGACAATATCCAGTAAGATTCAGGCTTGAATAGATGCTCCGCCAAGAAGGTGTGTACTCAGTATGCCATACGAATTTCCTTCTTTTTTGTTATCTAAACTCTATGCGTGCTAACTTCTCCGAAGAGAATCAAAGCGCTCTCAAAAAATACTTTTTTCGTGGTGAAATTAAAGAGGCTATAGAAAAAATATTTTCCTAAAAAGAAGACAAATAATTTCAAAAAATAATAAGAGCATCATGAAGTTAATCATGCATCCTCAAAAAGACCTTTAGTAATATCTTTGAAAAAACTCTGCCCATAAAGACAAAAACTCACTTACATTCCCCTGCTCTTGCCTTATTTTTTATAAAAGTTCATCACGTATTTTTGGTAGTGGCTAGCACATAAGATTTATTCATCTTTGTTCAACATAAATCTGACTTCCATCTTATAAAGTTCATTTTTTTCTTCTTTTTCTAGAGTGTCTTCTGAAGAATTTTTTGGACAGGGCTCTTTAGCATAGTATGCTCGAAATGACTCTGGGGTGGCGCAATGATACAATCTTTGCCCCTTGCTCGAACGTTTACCATCCATATGCTTAAAAGGACTTGTTTTTTTGGAAGCATAGGGATGAAAACGAAGCTTTCCTTTTGGCCTCATTGGCCTTTGCTTCTCAAAAATGTAGCTAGTAGGAACGTTAAAACTTTCCCACGGCTGGCTCTCAGAAGTTAAAGTATAAACTCTCTGATCTTCATTGGAAGCAAATACATAATTAGCAAACAAAAAATAACCTCTGTCAACAATCACAAAAAATAATCAATTAAGCTGGTAAATAATCTTCATAATCAAAAAAAAACTCTGGTTATTATCGCCAATAATTGTTTCTATTTGATTTATACAATTGACTAAACACATGCGCTCTTCTATGTGCCCTCCCAATGTTTCAGGCTTACTTATTTGTTCTAAAGCGTCATTAAGCGCGCTTTGTTCTTGGGTGCTAAGAGCACTTTTATTCTCCCGTAAAACATGGCTATCCATAAAACACTGGTTGATAAATTCAGCAATGCCCCCAGAGCACTTTGCATAAATTTCTTGAGCTTGCATTTTTGTCACTAACGGTGAATTTTTATATTGTTTATGCAATATATCAGTATATGCCAAAACCAAGTTTCGCGCCTCGTTTTCTATCAGGCTTAGTTCAATTGAAATATCCTGCCGCTGTTCCGCATGCAAAGAAAAAAGATAAGAACAAGAGGACGTTATAAAGGCACATAAGTAAAATATTTTTGGCATGGAAATCCTATGGTAAAAAGCATCCATGCCCATAACCCAAACTTCACTTTGTTTATTTTTAATGTTTTATTTTTTTAAGTATCTTGAGGTTTGCACTAATCTGTTGCTCGCAGGAAAATTATCGAAATTAAGAAGCTTAAAATCTCACGGTGCGGCTTTCAAAAATATTATTGTGAATATTTTTTTCTCACTAGGTCCTAGCCGCGACTACGGAGTTGCTCAAAAAAACATCCAAAAAATTTGGAAATAGTTTTAAAACAGTTTTTTATATTAGGTCTGAGGTAAGCTAAATTCTTCTTCAGCGCTGATATCTTCATCCCCCTCAGCCCTGTTATTAGCTAAACAGCATTTCTTTTTCAAATCTTGGTAAACAGCTGGGCCCACGCTCATTCCCATAGCACCGCAAATAATTGCCCCGCCAGCTAATCCCAAAACCGTAATTCCTCCAGCAATTCCTCCACCAACCTCAAAAACGAGAGGCCAACTAAAATCAGTAGAAAAAGCTTGACATAGTCCCGTGAGAGCCCCGCCAATAAATCCTCCAGCTAAACCGACTAAAGCCCCTGCTCCACCTCCTAAAGTCCCCCCAACAACACTACCCACAGAGCCGCCTGCAGCACCGCCAATAATTACTTCTGAATAACTAAAGCTATTATCACCGCAGTGTAGTGTGCCGTTCTCATGATCGAGATAACAGATTGTGCACTCATTAGTTTCTTCATTGTCTATTAAAACTTCAGTTGGATGAGTATCTATTTTGTCATATGGAGTAGCCCACGACATAAGGCTCAGTAAAAAAGTCAAGGAAAACAAATATGAGCATGTTGTTTTAGTAATCATCATTGTAGAATCCTTCGTGATTTTTTTTACAGTATGGATGGGCTGTTATCTTTAAGAATTTAAAAAATCAATATTTAGAAAAATTATTTAATTAATTTTTTTATTTTAAGTATCGATGGTAATCATATTTTTTACTGTAATTGTTCTGCTGTTTCCCTGTCATGAAGGCATTTGCCTTAATAGAATCTAGACCATCCTTGCGCATGGAATATCGATAATATTGCTCGCAAATTTTTGAGAATTCCAAGATATTTTTTTACAGCAGAAATATCCTAAAGACGTAGCCGGCAACTGTTTACAAAACAATCTCTAAGAGCCGCTTTGAAAATAATTTTTCGCTAACCAAAGAAATCATTTTTGTCCACGATCTCGTATCATTCACGTTTTGACCACCATTATTTTGATTTTAAAAATAGTTTCTAAATTTATATCTTTTAAAAAGTTAATGTGAGCGTACCATCTATCACCTCGACATGAACTTTTCCCCCCTCAGACAGATTTCCGAATAAAAGCTCTTTGGCAAGGGGTTTTTTAATTTGTTCTTGAATAATGCGAGCAAGTGGTCTTGCTCCCATTGCTGGGTCGTATCCCTTTTGAGCCAAATAATCAGTTGCATTTTCACTTAAAGTGATGGTCACATTTTTCTCTTTTAGTTGCTGCTCAAGCTCGCTGATAAATTTGCCAACGATTCTTTTTACGGTTGCAACAGAAAGCTTGGCAAAAGGAATAGTTGCATCGAGACGATTTCGAAACTCAGGAGAGAACAGAAGCTTGATCGCTTTATCATCTTGTTTTTTGGCATCTTCTTCAAAAAAACCAATGGAATGCTGTTCTCTTTGACGAGCTCCTACATTGCTCGTCATAATCAAAATCACGTGCCGAAAATCGGATGAACGCCCATTGTTATCGGTTAATTTTCCATAATCCATTACTTGCAAGAGCATATTAAAAACATCAGGATGAGCTTTTTCGATTTCATCCAACAACAAAACTGCATAAGGAGTTTTATTAATAGCATCAGTCAATAAACCGCCTTGCTCATATCCTACATAGCCAGGAGGTGCTCCCACCAAACGTGAAGCAGTATGGCGTTCCATATATTCACTCATGTCAAAGCGGATTAAACTCACCCCCAAAGATTGCGCAAGCTGCTTTGCAACTTCAGTTTTCCCTACGCCAGATGGGCCGGAAAAAAGAAAACTGCCTATGGGTTTATCCCTTTCACGCAAGCCCGCTCGTGACATTAAAATAGCATCACTAATTTTTTCGATCGCCTCATCCTGCCCATAAACATTGGATTTTAAACTTGCCTCCAAGCGCTTTAGGAGATCTTTATCATCCTGATTGACCGTACGAGAAGGAATCTGAGCAATACTCGCTACAGCATCCTCGATAGCTTTTAGATCAATATTTATCAGCTTTTTTTTCGATTGGTTTTGACTGTTAGCTAAGCGTAAACGTGCACATGCTTCATCGATCAAGTCAATCGCCTTATCGGGAAGCTTGCGTTCATGCAAAAAACGAGCCGAAAGGGCAACTGCAGCTCCCAAAGCTTCGTCAGTAATTTTGACCTGGTGAAACTCCTCATAGCGTTTTTTGATGCCGTGTAGAATTTGTTCACATTCCTGATGTGTTGGTTCATCAATATCGATCTTTTGAAAACGCCGTGCCAATGCTCGATCTTTTTCAAAATAACTTCGGTATTCCCTATAGGTAGTCGAACCAATGCAGCGCAGGTGCCCTTTAGAAAGAATTGGTTTCAAAAGATTTGATGCATCCATGCTACTTCCAGTAGTGGAACCTGCACCTATTACCGTATGAATTTCATCGATAACCATTATGGCATTTGGCTTCTTTTCCAGCGCCTTAAGCACCGCCTTCATGCGATTCTCAAAGTCCCCTCGATAACGTGCTCCTGCCAACAAAGCGCCCATGTCGAGTAAATATACTTCAGCTCCCTTCAAATATTCAGGAACCTTAGCCTCAACGATTTTACTTGCTAAACCTTCAGCAAGCGCAGTTTTTCCAACACCAGGGTCGCCCACCAAAAGGGGATTATTTTTTTTCCTGCGAGAAAGCACCTGAATTACCCGCTCGAGTTCTTTTTCTCTGCCGATAAGCTGATCAAGCTTACCTCTGCGTGCTTCTTCGGTCAGGCATAAGGTATAAAGTGAAAGCTTGGTTTTCTTTTGCCCTTGGATATCGTCATCTGAATTTTCTTCATCGATTTCATCAAGGTCTTCCCCTGGCTCTATATCTACGGCACCATGAGAAATAACCGACACCAAATCGAGACGAGAAATTCCTGCTTGCTGCATCAAAAAAACAGCATAGCTTTCATCTTCATCAAAAGCAGCTATTAATAAGTGTTCAACACTTACTTCACTCTTTCCAGCTCCAGCAATATTGACAGCGGCTCGTTGCAAAACTCTTTGCAATCCCAAGCTTGGCAGTGTTTCTACTTCAGAATTTTCAGGAAGAATATCTATCTGATGTTCCAAAAATTCCAAAAAACCAGCCCTTAAATCTTTTTTACTCACGCCAATTTGCTGCAACAGAACTTTTATCTTGGGGCTTTCAAACAATACAAAACAAAGATGCTCTACTGTAGCAAACTCATGATGACGCATTTTTGCTTCTTTCAGAGCTTTTTCAACTATTTTTTCTACTTCATGGCTTAGCATCCCACTCTCCCCTTTGTTATCCTAGCGACTAACTTCTATGCGGGCTAGCCGAGATCATCACCTTCTAACTACTTAAAAAATCTATATTTTAAAAAAGACTTATTCCTGCTCAATAGTAAGAAGCAATGGCATACCATTTTGCCGACAGTAGGATGTAACCACGTAAACTTTTGATTCTGCTATATCTTTTGTATAAATGCCGACTTTTGCTTTACCTTCTAGATGAACTTTCAACATCAATCGGTGAGCGTCTTGTGAATTTTTATGAAAAAAATTAACGAGCACATGAATAACAAATTCTTGGGTAGTAAAATCATCATTATGAAACACTATGCAATATTTTTTTGGTTCTTTGACCTCTCTCTTTTCAGCCACTAAGGTATCGCCAGAATATTCTGGTTCTTTTCTTGTTTTTTTATCATTCATAATCGATTATTTCCCTAAAGCTTTTACGATGCGAACATCATGCTAAAGCACGAACAAAGAATTTACCACCACACATTTCGAGGCCTGAACATTAACGTTAAGAGGCTGTAAAAAAAATCAATTTGGCAATTCTGGTTCAATAAATGTCGCTGTGACGAAAGTATGACGTGAAAACCTTTTTGAAAGGAAATATCATGTCGTGCTTGTATGAGACCTGTTTGTCAGATTGTGCCTGGGAGGTGATTGAGCCACTTTTTCCTGCTAACGCCAAACGAGGCAGACGTCGTGTCTATAGCTTTCGGAGCATAGTTGATGCCATATTCTATGTTTTAAAGAACGGCTGTGTGTGGCGTTGTTTACCCAATGACTTTCCTCCTCACGGTATTGTCTATCACTATTTTCGCACCTGGTCTGTTTCTGGTTTGTGGGCGGTCTTAAACTGCATTCTCGTGGCAATAGTCAGAACCTGTGCTGGCAGAGATGCAAGCCCCTCACTTGTTTCCATCGACTCCCAATCACAGACAGCGGAACCAGGAGTAGATGAGCGTGGTTTGGATGGGGGAAAGAAGATTAATGGAAGAAAGCGCCACATCGTTGTTGATACGATGGGATTGATGCTCCTATGCATTTGTACCGCAGCAAATGTATCTGATAGGGTTGCCGGCGAGGAATTGGTTACTGAGCTCAATAAGCGCGAGAAGTTTCCCAGATTAGCGAAGATTCTTGGAGATAACGCATATAAGAATTTGTCTTCAGACTTGAGAGTAGGCGTAAGCACAGAAACTGCGGAACGTTTAAAAGGGCAAAAGGGGTTTGTACCACAAATATTTCGTTGGGCCGTAGAACGAACTTTTGCTTGGCTGAATCGAAATAGGCGTCTGGTGCGTAACTATGAGAAGAATACAAAGCATCAGGAATCAATGAACTACATCGCTAATGCAAGATTATGTATCAGACGATTGGAAAATTGGCTTACCACCTGAGATTTGATTTTTTTTACAGCCTCTAAGAATTGTCATAATTTTCATTATGGACTTTCAAATTGCATGACAAATTAGAAAAACGGTCACTGGATAAGTGACCTTTTTTTATTGCTTGGTTACCGCTAATTCAAAATTTCAAGTTGTGTCACCTTTAAACGGCTTGTTCTTCGTAGACACTCTCCATCATCATTAATTGGACAATTATCCAAGCGAGAGTTGCTGGCCGGCGGAGAAAAAAATTCCCCTTGAATACGAACATTTTTATCTTTGGCATTGATCAATCTCTGATGATCGACCGACTCAGATTCTTCCAGTGGCCTAATATAACCATTGTCCTCAATTAGCCAAAACTCAAGGCCATCATAAGCCTCGAAAGACATTTCTCTGGATAACTCGCTGAAATGGAGTTGACCAGAATAAATTGGTGGAGCCCAAGGATCCTGACTACCGGGAACTGGGATGGGAAGAACATCGTCAGCTTCACCATATGTGTGTAAAGCTAAAGAGATTGAAGAAACAAAAACCAAAACTACAAAACTTAAAAGATTTTTCACGAAATCCCCCTCTGGTTACTTAAAATTTACCATCAGAACCATCAAACCTCTTCAAAAATTTTAACCTTAAAAAAAAGATCTGTTCGTTTGGAGTATACCCCAACGAGGCAGTTGAAGGTGGCCCAAAAAGTGTCACATTAGACTCAAAAATTTCCTTGTTTAACAATTGTGTTCACCACTTCTTAGAGTTAACTAAGACAATTGTTTTCAGGCTATGAGCAAATCAAAGTTTAGATTTGGGAATATTGACTTTATTGAGGCGATGGTCATAAGAGAGGGGTTTGCTGTCTTGCTGTTTTCCAAGCGCTGATAACTATACGGATTTTTCAGCCCCAACTTCTTTGCCACCTGGCCTTGAGTCATATGATTTTTGATACGTTCTTGTCGCAAAGCCATAGCAAAAGCAATTTTTGGATTGACTGGAACATCAAAAACCTCTTTTCCTCGGACGAATTTTTTGGGTTCTGGAAATATCTCTTTTGACGATTCAGGCTCGTCAAGATAAAGGTTTAAGGCTTCTTCCGCGTTTTGTTGAAGTTCTTTTTTTGTATCAGCTTGGGTAATACAACCCTTGAGCTCAACACATTCCGCCCAGTATCCTTTATTTTCTTTGTGAACTTTAAAATGGTATCGCATATTACTCACCTAACCTCTTGAGAAGGTATTTTTCTAAGCCCTTGCTTAGCTCTTTGTGCATGGGAATAGTTTCTCGCTCCTCGCCCTTTTTCATGAACACATGAGAACCTCTTTGGCGAAGTTTTTCCCAGCCAGCCTTCTCATATTTCTTCTGCATTTCTTTGCCGCTTAAAGGCATGGCAAACCCTGAATGTTTTATAACAACTCAACACCAACTATACTTGGTGATCTATTTGGTGTCAATAATCATAAAAAAGTGTAATAGTTCGATAACTTATATTGCACCCTTCATAGAGCATAGATTATATTACGGTATATGGAGCGGTAATTTGCTTGAATTTTGGTCATTTCTTGGTTGTTCTATAAACGATGGTTTAGGTGACAGATATGTTGATAGGTTATATGAGGGTTTCGAAAGCAGATGGTTCGCAAAAACTAGATCTTCAGCGCGATGCGTTGATTAATGCTGGTGTCGAAGAAAAAAATATTTATAGCGATGAAGCATCAGGCAAGCTTGATGAACGATTGGGGCTCAATGGCGCATTAAAGGCTTTGCGTAAAGGCGACGTATTGGTTGTTTGGCGACTTGATAGACTGGGTCGTTCCTTAAAGCATCTGGTTAATACGGTGCACGAGCTAACCGAGCAAGGTATAGGTTTTAAAGTGTTATCAGGCCATGGATCAGCTGTTGATACGACGACTTCTTCAGGAAAATTGGTCTTTGGTATTTTTGCCGCGTTGGCAGAATTTGAACGAGAGCTAATCTCTGAACGTACCAAAGCGGGTCTTGAGTCAGCCCGAGTCCGGGGGCGAAAGGGTGGAGCCCCGTTTAGGATGACATCCGCAAAGCTTCGTCTAGCTCAGGCAGCTATGGGTAAGGTTGAAACAAAGGTTGGCGAACTTTGTAAAGAGCTATCTATCAGCCGTCAGACGCTTTATAGGCATGTTTCTCCCCAGGGCGAACTTAGAAGTGATGGAATAAAACTAATTGAGCAACAGAATTAGGGTCATGTTACGCTTTTCCTCAAATTCGCTGAAAACCTCATTAACTGCTTAAAAATACAACGAAAATTATTGTAATATCAATGATTTTCGGTGAAATTTATTTTTAATTTAAACGATCGTTTTTTAAATAATTATTTGCCATGGTTGGATGAGTTATGACCAGTTAATCCTCGGTCAAATGACCGATAGCGGTTGTTTTTGCTAGACCGTCCAGGTAATCGTATGGGAAAGCTCTTAAATGAGCACATGTCCGCGATCGATCAATAACTCTAAAACGTATGAAAGGCATCGGCCTGAAAATACTCTTCTGTATCAAGTTATCGCCGCCAATCAAGATATTTTTTGGCTTTGCACCTGGTTTTTGAGCAGGCCCAAGAACTCATAAAAGAAATTATGAAAACTCTTAAGATTAGTAATGCTGTTTTTGCTTCAAATTACTGGTTTCGTTAGATGGGTATTTTCAAAAAAAGCGGTTTATACTACTTATAAGCACTTGCCAGGAATTTTTGTGCAACGTATTTTTTTAGGGCAGCGACATAAAAATATTATTGAGCATAAAAAAGCACATAATACAAACACCTTTTAACTGCTTTATATTTTTAGATTAATTATTTTTTAAACAGGAATTAAGCATGAAAAAAATACTTACTTTTTTCTTTTTAATAACTATCCACCTGACAAGCTTTTGTTTTAACCACAATAATCAACCACTAAAATACACCAAAGAAATACCACAAAAAGAAGTAGGAATTGCTATAAAAAAATTCAATGAAATACTGTTAGACGAATCACTGCTATTGCAAGCAAAGAAAAACCATATCAAACTCGAAAAAAATAGTTTTTTTTACTGTAAAAAAAAATTAAATATAAATAACTACATTAAAAACACACTAAACATCAACGGTCACTCGCTAAATCAGTCATCAAGTAAAACAGGATTAATACTTAAAAATAACATTGTTTTTTTGCACAAATATTTGCTAAGAAAAAAAGATACAAGCTTCCCGGAAAGCTTCTTCTTAAAAATATGGGAATTAAGGTTCGATGACTCATCATCTTCTTTATGGTTTGTACATAAAGGTATCGAAGAAAAAACAACTAATAAAACTCATACAACAAATTTTAGTATTCCTATTACTCCCGTGACATTAGAAGATTTAACATTTTTAAAAGAGTTTATGAGTCAGGAAAGTGCTCAAAAAATATTTGGTGATGATAAGCCTCCTTCATACCAGGCTCCAGAATTACTCAAGGTCTTAACTTCTGAACATTCGCAGCAAAGCGATGGCTAAAAAATAAATTAAGAGCCGTAGTGCAGTATAGGATAGGCTTAGCGAGCGATAGCCTTATTCAAATGCCGCCAATCAAGATATTTTTTGGCTTTGCACCTGGTTTTTGAGCAGGCCCAAGAACTCATAAAAGAAATTATGAAAACTCTTAAGATTAGTAATGCTGTTTTGGCTCCAAATTCCTGGGTTTCGTTAGATGGGTGTTTTCAAAAAAAGCGGTTTATACTACTTATAAGCTCCCCACCAGGCCTGCATCCTTGGCAATGTCTAAAAATAAGTGTTGACCTAGCATAGCCCGGATGGGCCTGCATAAAAGTAATAACCCCTTGTATGAACGACTTAACAACAACCGATCATGCAAGAGGTTTTTTCATGACAAAGAGAAGTAACAAGAAATATCCAAAATCTCAACCCTCATCTGCTTTTAGGCTAACACCCATGAATCCATGTGTTGCTGGCATAGACATTGGCTCTAGGTCTGTATTTATTTGTATTGGTTTTGCCGACGGTCACCAAGAGATACGCGAATATCTGACTTTCACAGAAGATCTCAAAAATATGCTGAGGTGGATCCAACAAAATGGTATCCAGAGCGTAGCGATGGAGTCCACAGGTGTGTACTGGATCCCGGTTTATGATATTTTGGCCCAAGCTGGCATAGACGTCATGCTAGTAAATGCATACTACCTCAAAACGGTGCCAGGTAGAAAAACAGACGTGAAGGATTGCCAATGGATTCAACAGTTACACGCCTATGGGTTACTGCGAGGTTCGTTTCGCCCTGATGACGAAGGGGTGATATTCCGTGGGTATGTAAGACAGAGAAGCCGTTTATTTGAGTTGGCATCGCAGCAAGTACAATTGATGCATAAAGCTCTGGTGCAAATGAATCTTCAACTCAACCACGTGGTAACAGACATTACCGGTGTTACAGGGATGAGCATCATTCGGGCGATAGTCTCTGGCGAGCGAAATCCAGTAGCCTTGGCCAAATATCGAGATTGCCGATGCAAAAAAGAAGAAAAGGAAATAGCCAAAGCTCTCGATGGCAACTATCGGCAAGAGCATCTACTAGCCTTGAAACACGCACTTGAGGCTTATGATTTTTTCCACCAGCAGGCTTTAGAATGTGAAGATGCTGTAGAGCAAATGCTGAAGAAATGGCAAGTTTCTGAACGAGCAAAAGAAGCCCTAGCTGAGATTCCAAGTTCGATGGAGGAATCTCCAACAAACCGGCGAACAGCGCGGAGGAAAACAAAATCCAATCCCAGCCCCTATCACTTTGAAGCGGATATCACTTTGGAAAAGATTCTTCACGTCAATCTCACAGATATTCCTGGTTTGGAAGCCAATAGCATTATAAAAATCCTGGCTGAAACCGGTACCGATATGTCAAAATGGCCAAGCTCGAAACACTTTGCTTCCTGGCTTGGCCTTTGCCCTGGCAATAAAATCTCCGGTGGAAAGGTTTTGAGCAGTAGGAGCAAGCCAACTGCCAATCGAGCATCACAAGCCCTGCGCCTGGCAGCCAATTCTCTCTACCGCTCTAAAACGGCCCTTGGCGCCTATTTCCGTCGAATGCGGGCAAGACTTGGTGCTCCAAAAGCAATTACAGCAACTGCCCACAAGCTTGCCAAGATCCTGTATACGATGCTGAGGGAGCGCAAGAGTTTTAACGAAGCTGGCCAACTCGCCTACGAACAGGCGTATAAAGCGAAACAATTGCTATCCTTGGAGAGGCGAGCCCAAGAACTTGGATATAAACTGATGGCCTGCTAATAATTGAAGTAATTTTACAATAACAAAACAAATTTCTCTCAACTTTAAAGGCCGGCGTAGCATTGGTGCTAAATGCCCGATTATAAGCTTGGTCAGCATAACTACCGATAATATCATTGGTGAGATTGTTTGTCAGAAGACGAATAATCATCCCGTTTTAGAAGAGTGTTCAATTTTAAAGTAGTGTGTAAGTTTTATAGAAGTTTGAATAAGAATGACATAAATCGGAAATCATCAATGTGAACTTATTTAGAAGTAGTGTGTAAGTTTTATAGAAGTTTGAATAAGAATGACATAAATCGGAAATCATCAATGTGAACTTATTTAGAAGTAGTGTGTAAGTTTTATAGAAGTTTGAATAAGAATGACATAAATCGGAAATCATCAATGTGAACTTATTTAGAAGAAGCCAACCGGTTATTTGAATTTTGCTTCATAAACTAATTTATAATCTTCTTTTAACTCATTAATTTTTATCAGAACTTGTTCAACATTTGAATCATAATCACGTTTATCTAAACTTTGTAAAAGTAATAAGATAACATTATCGTTTTTAAACAGTTCATCACGTCCATCTTGATCAGTTAGACTATTATAAATTTCATCTTTAAATGATAATTCGTGAACATAATTTTCACCATCAAAAAATGCTTGATTTTCTGCTTGCCCGTTATATTGATTGCCATCTTTTTGAAATTCATATAATGATAATGTTATCCGCTTATCATTGCTGTCTTTGATTTCATTAAATAATTTATCGTCACCAAAAACAGAACCAGCTTGAAATACACATTCTATGAACTTCTTACTTTTTTCAACTTTTATCAGAATATCAATGCCTGCTTTTTTGGCGTAAATATTAACTGGATTTTCTTCGCAATCCATTAGCATTCCAATTATTTTAGCTTGACTAGATAAACTTATAAATAATAAAAAAACAAGAACCATAAAGTTTTTACATGTCTTCATTGTGACCTCACTTTGTTAAAGTATGCCAAAAAAACAGTTGCCAATAGCCTTTTATTCTCATGCAAGGGTTAGGAAGCATAACTTTCATTTTTTAGACTTTTTACTTTTTCTTGTTTGTGAGATGGCCTTTTCAACATCATCTTTTTTTTAAACCAGCACTTTTAGCTGCTTTTTCAGCTTTTGCCAAAAGACTTTTAAATTTGCTTACTGGAGGTAATGTTATACTTTTTAAAATAATCGTATCTTCGGTAGTGCGGCAAATTTGTTGAATTCTAAATTGCGATCCCAAATTCATATCTATTTATAAACAAGCCAAGCACAATGTCATGCATGGTTTCAGACTTAGAAAAACAAATAGTTTTGCGCCCCAGTCGCTTTATCCTTGTTCGCAGAGTTAAATGTTTTCGTTCGATCTTTTGGGTGTTTTCTTTCCCAATAGAAAGATGTCGATGAGATGTGTCTTTCGTACCCGCCCCAGCCGTCAGTGAAGTAATGTTCGATTCCAAATGGTTTCAGGAGTTGTTTTAATTTCAGCAATCCGTCGTCATGATGCCTATCAATTACATAAGCCAAGACTTCACCAGTTTCATGGGAAATGGCATGCCACAGCCATCTTTGATTGCTCTTATTCTGCACAAAACTCCACATTTCGTCCGCTTCTACCTCGTCAACTTTGATGATGTCTACAGAATCAAAAGCCAAGTCATTTCGAAACAAGACAGCCGTGTTAATTTGGGTGAGCGCACAGCCTTTTTTTTAATGTGGACATCACAGTTTTCTGGGAGACGCAGAGCACTCGCGATGTATCTCTAATTCCTGCCCCATTCATAGCCATATCAAGGATCTTTTCTCTAATTTCTGCAAGCCATCCCTTATTGTCATAGCGGACAATGAAAGTTTTCCTATCGCATTTATCATTTTGACAGCAGTAGCGTTGCTTGCTGTTAGAGCTCTTGCCAAATTTAACAACGGATTTTGTGTCTTTACAGCTCGGGCATTCCAGTGGCAGGTAAACAGTCATGGCCTTCTTTCAAATCTTGTTTAAGAACAAACTCAATTTATTAAAGAAAGGAGAGAAGAAAAATAGTTCAACAAATTTGCAGCACTACCCCTTCTGCTCCACATATGCAAGCTGACAAAGTAGTTAATAATATTTAAGATATTGTGTAGAGCGGTTTCTATTAGAACGAGGATCTTTTAAGTCCTTAAAAAAATCTAAAAAACTTTCTTCTAAATTTACTGACATTTTCTTTCCTATATATAAAGAAAGAAAAATAACTATTTAACAAATTTGCGCAATTGAACTTTTTTCATGAGGTGGCCCTGTATGCTGTATTGACTATTGTTGTGTTTGTATTAGTTTAAATTTTTAATTATTTATTTCAAAACTATTTTAATTTTAGGATAATATATGCCTTATAGTAAATTTTTTTTAAATATTTTAAAATGTTTATTAATCGTAACTCAATGTAATGCTTCAGAATTTTTTCATTTACCTAATAAAAGCAATCTAAGTTTTAGCAATATAACTTCATCTTGCACAAGGGATAATTTAGAAGAGATGTTTAATGTTTTTATTGAGGAATCTTCACAACGAGTTGAACAGATTAAAAATCAGCAAATAAGGTCAATAGCTGATAAAATTATATCTTTTGCCAAACTTGATGGACATTATTACGAATCAAATGAAGATTCTTCTAATGATGGATACGAAAAAATTTTAAAAACAGAGTATTACCCATTTTTAGATAACCTACAACGCTTTGATGAAGGTTTCATTACTTCAAATGATTTTTTTACTTTTACTTTAAGTAGATATATTGATCATTTAGATGCTAGGGTTAAACAAGCAAAATTATCTCATAAAGAAGACGAACAATTTTATTTATGTATGGGTTCAGGTGGATTTTATACATCAGGTTATAAGTTAAATTTTTTCCGCGATGATAAAATTATACCTCACTATGAAGAAGCATTAAAAATGAGCTCTTTGCAATTTTTTAATAAATATACATCCTCTTGTAAAGATACAGAGCTTAAAAAATATATACAAATTTCAACTTTTAAAACTAAAATTACGAAACAATTTATAGCTGAAAAAGCTAAAATCAAGTCTTTAAAAGATAGGGTTTTGCCTTACATTGATCAAATTGATAATTTTTATATTGATATTATTTATCAATCATGGAGAATGATAGAAGATCCTTCTGAGTTAAATAATAGGACAAAAAAAATTTTGAATAATTTTAAATACCTATGGCCTGTTTTAGAAAAAGGTAAATTAGAAGAAAATAATATAGATACACTTATTAAAATTTGTGCGATAGATAAAAAAGATAATGATGAACTAAGTACGGTTTTTAATATTAGCAATACCACTAAGAAACTAAGAAAAGTTAATTTAAATAAAGAGTTAATAAATTTTCTTAAAAATAAAAAAGATGAGAGTTTGACAAAAGAATTTTCTCCTGAATCAAAAGAATTAATTGATTTATCTTCTGATATGAAAGAAGAAAACATTGTTAAAGAAGAAAAAATAGAGTCAAATATTTCTTTTTTGTCAGTTCAAGAAGTAATAAAAAATGACAGTGTTGTAAAAGAAGAGATAATATCTTTAAAAACAAGTACTAAAAATCCACAACTTTCTAGAAATATTTTAGATCCTAAATCTGATTTTAGAAGTGTATTATTAAATTCTATTGATAAAATAAAAAGTGTTAAACATATTAAATATAATAAAATTAATAATATATTTAAAAGACTGAAAGGGGAAATAAAAAATATTAATGGTTCTCATGAAACATGGGTTTTTAAAGATTATCATAATAAAGAACAAACCTTTGGCTTTTGGAGACTACATGGAAAAGATCATTACGGTCCTTGGACAAAGGCAAGCATTTTAGAGTTTTTGAATAAGCTAAATAACTAGTATTTAGATTAAGGGGCTGTAGTAGCTAAGCCCAATTAAGGGTAAGCTACTTCAATGTATAAGAGACGCAGCCGTTTAACAGTGCGCCAGCAGAGCGAACTGATAAAATTATTTGTTGCTGGTGTAACCGCCAGAGCAGCATCAGAACTGGTTATTATTCAATCTAATACAGCCAGTAATTTCTTCTTAAGGTTAAGAAAATTAATAGCCAGCAAACTTCCAAGCTATGACTTAAGCGGAGAAATTGAAGTAGATGAAAGTTATTTTGGCGGAGTTCGAAAAGGCAAGAGAGGACGTGGAGCTGGAGGTAAAGTAGCTGTTTTTGGCCTTCTTAAGCGAGGTGGCAAGGTTTACACAGCCATCATTCCTAATGCAAAAACAGAAACTCTTCTGCCTATTGTAGAAGAGAAAGTTCTTCCGGACAGCATAGTTTATACAGATACCTTTAAATCATATAATGCCTTAGATGTATCTGCATTTCACCATATGCGCATTAATCATTCCAAGCTGTTTGCTGATAAGCAAAACCATATCAATGGGATTGAGAACTTCTGGAACCAAGCCAAACGCAATCTGCGTAAGTTTAATGGGATAAAACAGGATAATTTTTATTGGTTTCTTAAGGAATGTGAATGGCGCTTCAACGGAGGCAATCACCAACAGCTTCTAAAACAGCTAAAATACTGGTATAAACACACTAAACATTAACGCTTAGCTACTACAGCCCCTTTATTATTAAATCAAAAATTAAAATTTTTTTAATAATATCTAGAAACTTATTTTAGGGAATAGCAAAATGGATCTTGGCATTGTGGCAATAACCAGCAAAAAAAATAAGCTTATTAGAGTATTATACAACATCCAAAGATCTAGATATATTTTAATCTTGATCTACAAAATGTATAATATTAAATCACTCAGCTATGAGTAACTTTAAATTAAATTTTTTTTTCGCATTGGCATACATCTTAACAATATTTAGTTGTAGCTCGGGCCAATCAAATTCTGAAACGAGTCGGCTTCAGTTAAATAGGCCGGCTCAAAAAGAACCTTCGGACGTGAGCACAACAACAAGGAAAAACATCCTAGATGATGCTATTAAACCTAAAGCCCAGCCTTCTCATAGTCCAGTTTTAAATAGCGAAAAAGACCGCACAACAACTCATGAACAAAAACCAAGTGAACAATTAAAAACTCCTTTTCTCGTTCCTAATCAGACCACCCAATCAAGCAATCCCACTGTTCACTTGAGCTACCAACAAATGTGCCAATCTTTGGTTGATGATACGCCCGCCAATGCACCCTCATTTCAGTTGGGCGAATTGCAAAATCGTTTTTTGCTGGCCCATAACAAAGACCGATCCCGCTTTGGCCAACAGCCTTTAGTTTGGAGCAATGAGCTTGCCCAACATGCGCAACGATGGGCTGATTATTTAAAAACTAACTACGCTTGTGCGATGCACCATCGTTCTGCTTTAAATCAAAGAGAAGGCAAAGAGTGGGGAGAAAATCTTGCATGGAATCAGACCAGCAAAACTATAAGCATAGGTTATTTCGCCTCCAATCCAGAAAAGCAAGTTTATGGTTGGAATAGCGAGTGCATTGATTATAATTTGGATAGCAATACGTGTCAGCCAGGAAAACAGTGCAGACATTTTACTCAAGCTTTGTGGGATAGCACTACTGAAGTGGGTTGCGGTGTTGCAGTGTGTAATGCTGGTGATGCTGGTTTTAGCAAAGGCGGCAGAGCTGAAATTTGGGTCTGCAATTATAATCCTCAAGGCAACATCACCATAACTGATCAAAATAAAATAACTACAAAACTCAGGCCTTTTAAGTTAAACCCGCCGGAGCAAGGCAAAAGATAACTCAAACTCACTTCCTACTCGGCAAACAACTTCAGACAACTCCCACAGCAGTCTAGAGGTAATCTTGTATGATAATCCTGGCTGTGGATTTTGTGTTGCTTCAGAAAATCTGCCCAGAGAGCACAACATAAATTTTCAATTTGTGAATATCCATAATGATCCAGTGCTGGCTCAAAAATATCGTCCCAACATAAACGGTATTCGTTAGCCCTTCATTTATATCGATGATACCTATCGTGGAGGCTATCCTGAACTTCAAAAGGCCATCAACAATAAAATTAATTTAAGACAAATGCACGAGCTGAAAGGTGACTAAAGATTGTTCTGTTTAAAGAAGTAGTGATTTTGGCATCTAAGAAATATTAGCAGTGTTTAGAAAGAAAAAAATTTATTTACTCCATATAATGCTTTATATTTAACAAAAAATAAGACAGATAAAATATTTTCTAAACCACTTTTTCATAAAAAAAATGAATTACTTTTAGTTTAATTTTAACATACAAAGTTTTTTGGTTTTGAGCATCCAGTGACAACAACTTATTTTTTAAGCAAAGGTCGTCATTTCTACTTGAGCAAACTAATTTAGTTTCTATCATTTTTGATGCACTATCACTGTAGTTATGCTATTGCTCTAAAAACTATTGAGCAGGGATGAGAGTATGAAATTTTTACACGCATTGATATTTTTAGGCTTTGCGAGCACTGCCTTCGTGCAAACAGCAACCGATCCTGAAAACCTCAAAAATAATGGTACTGGCCACAGCATTGGTGTTGGTGGTGCAGTATTTGATACATGGGGTTTTACCTACCGACATCACTTTAATTCAGATTTTGGTATAGTAAGCAATCTTGGTGGTTGGCTAGGTTCCTATACTGGAAGAATAGGTCTCGCCATAGGACCAAGCTATACTTTTGCCCACCATGTTTTTCCCAAATCTATCTTGCCCCACTCATCGATCAGAATTTATGCTCTCGCCTATGGGGCAGCTATTCTCTATCATGAAAAAAAGAATGCGAATGTTGGAAACCTGAATATCGGCAGTAACTCTTTTTCACTTGGTCTTGGCCTGGGTGCGGGTATTGGGGCTGAATATTTTTTCAACAAAAATTTCTCCATTCACTTAGAGCTCCCCTGGATGACAAATATGAAAATAGAATCACAAAATGGACTTGTTTTTGATAGTTCTCATCCACACTTTGGTGGTGGTATCAACTACTATTTTTAGGAGCGCATAAAACATGAAACAAAATAATATTCTTGTTGCTGTTGCTGACGGGTGTGAAGAACTGGAAACTATCAGCATTATCGACATACTCCGCAGGGCTGATTTTGGGGTCAGAGTATGCAGCATTATGGACAGACAGATCACTTGTGCACTCGGCACTAAACTTATAGCTGATTCTGTTTTTATCGACGAAGAAATCGATGATTATGATGCAATCGTTTTACCTGGTGGAACCAATGGAGCTGAAAATTTCGCGCAATATACTCCACTGCTTGAAGAGCTCAATAATTTTTTTAACAAGAAAAAAATTATTGCCGCTATCTGTGCCTCTCCTGCCATTGTATTTGCAAAACGAGGTTGGTTAGAAAACAAAAAAGCTACGTGCTACCCTGCTCTTAGGGATATGCTTCCGCACTACGTTGACAAACCAGTAGTTGTAGATGCCAATATCATCACAGGGCAAGGACCAGCAAGCGCAATGGAATTTGCTTTTGCAATTGCTCAACACTTATCCAGCCCTGAGCAAGTTTTGCAAGTTAAAAAAAATATGCTCGTAAGATAAATTTAGTATGCGGCGATTAAATCTTGCTATTTTCGTCGCATTTTTTTGCTAACCGCAGCCCTAAATATGCGGCAGGAAAATAAGCACAACACAAATCAGATACGATAAACCATAAGGGTATCGGAAGCATCAGGCTATTTATGATGCCTCCAATAAAAAATATCAGCCCAATACCCATTGCATAAATCGTGGTTCTACTACCAAGCAATCGTGCCGCAACATATGCACCTATCGTTACGGCAATAAAATGCGCCAACAAGGGAAAAATAAAATGTTTTGCAGAAAATAGAGTTATGCTTTGTTTTAGAGCCTCTAAGTTCGAAATATCAACTCCTTCAGGCAGAGGAATAAGCATAGTACCTATCAATACGACAGAACCATTTACAAAGCTTGCCAAAAGCCAGGCTAAAATCATCGAAAATATATTGATAAAAATTTTTTTCATCAAACTCCCCAAAGACTCATCTATTTTAGTAATAATTGACCTTGTTTAACAAAAAATTACATAAGACCAACGAATAAAAAGATAAAGCTTAAAAAAATCAAACAAAAAACTCTTTAACAATCATAGAACCAACACTAATAACAAATAAAAAACATCATAAATAATTTTATTGCATCAATTTCTATAAAATTTTAAATCATATACAAAGGAATATAATAACGATATCGCGCTTTTTTTAGATTTCAAAAAGCAAATAGTTTTCACCTTCAGGCGCTTGATTCTTGTGCACATAGTCAGAAGCTTCCTCTCTATTTTTGAGTGTTCACCTTTCCTATTGATAACTGCTCTGCACTAATATGACGCTCATACTATCCACAGCCATTGGTTAAAAAATGCCTTACGCTGAAAGGTTCAAGTAAGATTTTCAACTTAAGCAAGACAGCATCTTGATATTGACCAATGATATATGCCAGGGCCTCACCAGTTTCATGCTCAATGGTATGCCAAAGCCAGCGCTCATTTTGCTTGTTGCACATAAAATTCCACATCAGCTTCAACTTCTTCTATTTTGATTGGATTTACCGTACGTGAAGAAATACCATTGGTGTTATGACTTTAAATTTTTGATATTTAAGAGACCTTAAAAATACCTAAAAAATCTTAGAGACTATTTTGAAATTATTAAGCTAATGATTTTTGAGGATTTTTTTTTGATGAACAAATTAACCAAAAAGCTTTCGTTAAATACTTTAAAAACCGTTTCTAAGCTCGACTTTGGCCGAAATTGAAACGAATCGGCAGCTTCAAGAGAACATAAGATTGGAATAAGCTGATCTACCCTCAAGAGCTGCCGAGAAATGCAAAGAGCACTTCTTAAAAGATTTCATGAACAATTTTGCCGAATGCCTCAGTTCTCCTAGTCTGAGTTGGCTGAGTGAACTTCTTGCTGCAAGAATTATCACCACACGAACTTATCAAGGGTATTCGGCTTCGATCCCTACAACAGTCCCTGGCATCACCTATTTCAAAACAACCCAGGCACCATGCGGCTGTTGAATAATAGCAATAAGAATGACAACCTTATTCTTCAAGCACTTTGCCAGGCCGCATAACGTGGATGATGAAAAATTAAATCATCAAATTTCGGCCAAAGTCGAGCTAAGAAACTGTCTTGAAAATAATTTTTCACTAAGCTGAGAAAGTATTTTCAAAGCAGTTTCTTATTGCTTTATCGCCTAAAAATTATCTATGGGCGAAAAAAAGAGCGTTATAAACGCTCTTTTGTGTGCTTAATGGACTTCTAGCTATTTATGGTCAATTTCAGTGTTGCCCTGGTTTAATAAAGATTAACTTGTCCTTATGCTCTTCTTGCAGCCCAGGACCCAAAGGCAAATCGTCAGGTTTATCCAGATGGTGTTTGTAGACCTTTTCATCTCGAGGAAGGAAATTAGCTCTCTCTGAATCGATATCTGCTCGTGAGCCGACATCGAGTATCGGAAACAATATAAAAAGTGCCAAAAACAAAAATGATGAACCGGCAATTACCGCGAGAAATTTATTATCAAAAGCAAGATGCATAAATACGCCCATGACCAGCAAGGATTTAGTACCCGCAATCAATAGGGTGACCACAATGCTAAACTTGCCAAAATCATAATGCGCCAACTCAACCGTCGCTATGGTGAGAAGAACCAAAGCAAAAAATACGCCCCAATAAATCCAAACCGAATGGGCATGAGGTTTAGGTCCTTGAACCATTGAAGTGTGTGACATGAGTGACCTCTAAGCAATCAAATACAAAAGCGGAAATAAGAAAATCCAAATTACATCCACCAAGTGCCAATAAAGCCCGCCAAGCTCGATAGGCATATAGTATTGCGATGAAAAATCTCCCTTGACCGAACGAAGCAAAAGCCACGTAAGAATAATAATACCGATCAAAACGTGAATACCGTGAAGCCCGGTCATAAGAAAGTATATGCCAAAGAAGATATGAATCTGATCAGGATTTGACAGATTTCCATTAACAAAAAAATTTCCGGGCAATAAGCCAGCATGGAATTTATGAGAGTACTCAAAATATTTGATTACCAAAAATACAACAGCACATGCAATAGTTATGGCAAGATTCAATATAATGAAGTGCCGTTTATTTCTCTGTGCTGCATGGATGGCCAACACGACAGTGAGACTTGAAAACAAAAGCACGATAGTATTTATTGCCCCAAGCTTCACGTCTAATAATTTATGAGCCTCTCTAAATAAATCACCATGCATGTAGTGAAATATAGAATATGCAACAAAGAGTCCACCAAACAGCAGTATTTCCGTAGCCAAAAAAAGCCACATGCCAAGTTTGCCTGCTTCAAGCTGCTGCTGAGGCTCTGCATAATGGTCGGCCAAAGGAAATAGCGCCGCCTTTTCATTTTGTGCCATAAAAAACTCCCGCTCTTACTTTAAGCTTTCTGAAGGTTTCCGTGAATTGAATGCAGCTCATCTTCATAAATATAGGGTTCATGATTATAGATAGGTTGTTCGTCAAAGTTATGGCTGATCGGTGGAGATTGGGTATGAGTCCACTCCAAGGTCGTTGCATGAAAGGGATTGGCTGGAGCTTTCTTGCCCTTGAAAAGCGAATGCAACAGATTAAAGAGAACTACAAAAAATCCGATTCCTAATAAAAATGATCCAAACGTAGAAACTTGATGCAGTGTCTGGAATTGCTCTAGATAGCTATAATATCGACGAGGCATTCCTTGGGATCCCATAAAAAATTGAACGAAGAATGTGGTATTAAATCCTAAGAAAACTAGCCATGCTCCTAATGCACCAACTTTTTCGTTGTACATTCTTCCAAACATCTTGGGCCACCAATAGTAAATGCCGCCGATAAAAGCCATGAAAGTTCCGCCTACCATCACGTAGTGAAAGTGTGCAACAACAAAATAAGTATCATGTAAATGTATGTCTACCGAGAGCACTCCCAAAAATACTCCGGTCAATCCACCGATACAAAACAAAAACAAAAATGACAGAGCATAAAGCATAGGCGTATTAAATGAGATCGAGCCTTTATACATGGTGGCTATCCAATTATACATTTTAATCCCAGATGGAATAGCAACTAAAAATGTAAGTGCTGAAAATATCATTCCTACTAAAGCTGATTGACCTGAAGCAAACATGTGGTGCCCCCATACCAAAAAGCTAATAACGGCAATTGCTATTGATGAGTAAGCAATCAAACGATAACCAAAAATCTTTTTTTGGCTAAATGTTGTTACAAGCTCAGAGATAATAGCCATTCCCGGTAGAATCATAATGTATACAGCAGGGTGAGAATAAAACCAAAAGAAGTGCTGAAATAACACTGGATCCCCACCTAAATCAGGTGTAAAAATTCCTATACCTATCAGTCGCTCCACAATAATGAGAGCAAGGGTGATTCCCAAAACAGGCGTTGCCATAATTTGGATGATACTGGTGGCATACATTCCCCACACAAAAAGCGGCATACGAAACCAAGTCATTCCTGGTGCACGCAGCTTATGAATAGTGGCAATAAAGTTGACACCGGTAAAAATGGATGAGAAGCCCAAAATAAAAGCTCCAGTTACCATCAGTACAACTTTACCTTCCGCTGAGGTTGAATAGGGCGCATAAAAAGTCCACCCCGTATCAATTGCACCGAAGACAATCGAACAAACAGCAAATAATGAGCCTATAACATAGATGTAATAACTCATGAGATTAAGCCGAGGAAAAGCGACGTCTTTAGCACCAAGTTGCAATGGTAAAACAAAATTTCCCAGTGATGCAGGAATACCGGGGATAATAACCAAAAACACCATAATCGCACCGTGAAGCGTGAAAAATTGATTATAGGTTTTTGCATCAACGAAATTCTTGCCTGGAGTCAACAGTTCTGCTCGAAGAGCCAAAGCAAATAATCCACCTATCAAGAAGAAAAATAGAATGGAGACTAAGTACATCACCCCTATCCGCTTGTGATCGAGCGTAAGGGCCCATGATAAAAATCCTTTTTTACTATTTAAATAGTTCATCCTATGGGCATGACTATGAGTACTCATGTTATTCCTCGTTTATCTCAAAATTTATAATGTTTAATTACTCAATGATTTTATGTAGGCAATTATCCCCGAGATTTCGCGTTCATTAACTCGCCCCTGGAATGTCGGCATGATTGGTGGAAAACCTTTGGTAATCTGTTTTTGCGGGGTTAAAATTGATTGGCGAATATACTCATCGTTCACCGTAACAAAAGCCCCAGTGCTGAGTTCTTCTTTCCTGCCATATAAATCCTTAAAACTAGGCGCAAGCTTAATACTTCCATCGATCGAGTGACAAGCGACACAGCCGAGCTTGGTATAAAGTTTTTTACCAAGTTCAGGAAGTGGCATATCTAAGTTGGCAGCTTTTTGCTGTTCAACCCAATTGCTGTAAACATTTGCAGGAACAACCACAAGTTTCGCTAACATTTGGCTGTGTAAATCTCCGCAATATTCAGCACACAGTATGGGATATGTGCCTGGTTTATGAGCATTGAACCACAAAGTGGTGTAACTTCCAGGAACAACATCTTGCTTTATTCTTAAATTGGGAATGAAGAAACTATGAATCACATCTTGCGATGACATCACAAGTTTAACTGGGGTGTTCACCGGAACATAGACTTCAGTCCCAACACCTGCTACCGAGATTTCATCCTTAGGATAATCTATAGACCACTGCCACTTTTGCCCAACAACTCTAAGTTCCATAGCATCATGTGGTGGAACATATATATCGATATACTGTTTAAAGCCCCATACAAAAAGTACAGTCAGGTAGATAAACGGCAGGAATGTCCATGCAGACTCTAACCAAAAATTATGATCTTTTTGTGACTCCGCCCGTTGATGAGGTTTTTTTCTTCGATACCTGAAAATAATCAGCACCATCGGCACAATTACAGAAAGAAATAAAATGCTGCATGTGATAACCAAAAACCAAAACAGTGAATCAAGAGCCGCTGCGTGATCAGAAACAGGCTCGGGCATTACACTAAAAAGCCATTCTACTGGCACCACCATTTTGAGCAGTTCGCTTAGATTTTCCATCACTAATCCTGCACCTTTAGATCGAGGAGATCACGCGTCTTTTTTCACCGCGAAAAAATAAAATTAAGACCACACCTAAGATTAAAATCGTAACAACTCCGCACAGTCTCATCACTCCAAAAATATAAACACCATAGCGATGAGAATCAGGGTCATAATGAAAACAACTTAAAAGAACCCTATCGACAAAAGAACCTATTTTTCCATCAACTGCTTCACTAAGAGCAAGTTTTATATCTTTTGGTTCGTAGCTAATTCCAAATAATGTGCGTGAAAGAACTCCTTGCGGGGACAACACAAAAAAACCAGCGCCGTGTGCAAACTGATCAATTTTTTTGTCGTAGTAATAATTGAAACCTACGGCAGAAGCTAATCTTTGAGCTTCTGCACTTGTCGTCACATGAAAAGTCCATACTTCTTTTTCTTCTTGCGATACATCAAGAGCTGCTAAATAGGATGCTTGCTTTTTTTTAGCTAAGTCAGATTTTTCTCTCTCATCGATACTTACCGATACGATGAGATATTCTTTTCCCAGTTTATAATTTACTTTTTTGAGCCCTTCGACCAGTCCATTGAGAACCAAGGAACAAAGCATTGGACAGCCATAATATCCGAGAGTCAAAATAACTGGACGAGGATCTTTTTTTGAAAAATACTGTCCCAAGGTAACGGGTTCTCCATCTTGATTAGTCATGGCAATATCGAGCGGTATTTGTGCACCTGCCTTATCCTCGATCTGTGCATTGCGAAGTTCCTTAGGAACTAAAAGAGATCCTTCTTGTTGTGGTTCATGAACTGAATCAGCAACGGTACCTGCTGGAGTTTGCCAAAAGTTTAATATGCCAAACAACAGCGCTCCAATGCCTAAGGCCACAATACCGATTAATAAATAAAATTTAGCCATGACCTAACTACTATTCTTTACGAAGCGAACTTAGAAATCTGGCCATCGCTTCTTCTACAGGAATGTGGTTCTTATCAGGAAAAATACCTTGTTTTCCCGACAGATAAGCCTCAGACAAAGCCCTTTGATCCATAGCTTCGTGGGTCATAACTTGACCAATTTTCTGTTCCTTTTCTTCGTCAAGCTGAAAACGGAACATGATTATCAGGGCATATATGGTAACAAACAACAACACACATAAGACGAGCAGATAATATACTATGTGTCTACTCGCCTTTGGCTTCATATCGCCTTCAGCCGCTATATGATACTGATCAGACACACATCACCTCTAAATATTTTCAAACGCAAGAGATTCCTTAAGACGAGGGTCGCCCAAGGCCAAAAGCTTACGACGGCACAGCACCAATAAATAAGCGCCCAAGAAAATCAAACCGATTCCCAAAAAAGCAAGAATATCTACCATTGCTACTTGGAAATGAGTTGGCCCTTCGTGCATAGCCGGGTCGTTGTAAGCTGGAATAATCAACCAATAAAGATCGATCAAGTGCACAAAAATTACCCACAAACAATTTATGGCAAGCACCAATTTTACCCGTTTTAATACTCGTGACATGAGAGCCAAAAAGGGAATAAAGAAATTTATCACAGGAATGGCCCATGAGAGACTATCCCAGCCATTGTGCATACGGTGGGTATAAAACTCCATTTCCTCTGGGATATTTCCGTACCAATAAAGCATAAATTGACTGAACGAGATATACGCCCAGAAAATTGTAAAGCCAAACATCAGCTTACCAAGATCATGATAATGATCTTTGCTAATCGCTGTCTTGAGTACACCTATTTTTTGTAGCAGCATTGCTACCAAGGTAATAAAGGACAGACCAAAAAGGAGGCAGCCTGCAAAAAAGTAAACGCCAAAAATAGTGGAATACCAATGAGGTTGAAGCGACATCACCCAATCAAATGAAGCAAAGGTTACACTAAGACCAAAAATTATTACTGATGGCGCGCTGATAGCTTGCATTGTGGCCGTAAGTTTAAAATTATTTTTAGCATCTTGGCTTAGAGATAATCTATAAAAAATTACTCCCATCACGGCCCAAATCAACAAATACCCAAAGGACCGCATCATAAAAAAATTCTCATTGAGATAAGGCAATTTTGCTGCCAAAATTTCATCGATGTGCTCTTTATGAGTCCAGGGGAAAAGATCATGTATCGATAAAGCGATAGGGATGAAAAAAATAATGAACAAAGGAAGCAAGGCTACTGCCACCTCGGCAATACGCCGCACTGTCACTGACCAGCCAGCTCGTGTAACGTGTTGAATCAGTACAAATACGAGGCATCCTAAAGCAAGTGATAAAACAGCAATAAAGGCAAAAAGATAGCCATACATCGCTCGAGCATGATCCATTTGATATTGGACCGCCCAATAGATTAAAGACGCGATGCCAAGTCCAATAAAAACCAAAGGTAGGCGCCTTAAAAGGGATCCCTTAGGAAGCTCGGTATCAGTTAAATTTAAGGTTGTTTCCACCACGATGCACTCCTTTCTATCCATTGGCCATTTACATCCTGGCTGATTTGCAAGCTCCTTATATAGGTCACCACTGCCCAACGATCATTTTCATTGATCATGTGCTTATACGACTGCATCGTACGAATACCATTGGTAATGACATCAAAATAATGACCAGGAGCAAGTCCGTACATGTAATCACTGTGCAGAGATGTTGGCTTAACGGTCAAACGTCTTCCGACAAGCCCATCACCGTCACCGATATCAGCGTGACAGGCCGCACAGGTACGGTTAAATACTCTCTGTCCACGCTGGAGAAATTTTTCATCTATCACCAAATTTTTCGGTAGCGATCGTGCAAATTGACCATTTATTTTTCCAAAATAAAAATGCTCATCTTCTTTTAGAGCTCCTCGTGCAACTGTTCCCTCAATGGGAGCACGCATATAGGTTCCATCCTGGAAAAAATCGCTTTCTCGATATGGACGCCCTTTTTCTTGAGTATCCATATTGGGATTAACGTGGATTGGCGGTTTATCAGTAGTGTATCCTCGACAACCAACTTCGAGAAGAATCAGTAACAATAATGGCGCAAAGACTAAAAACTTTTTCATCACTTAGTTCTCCACCACTACAACCGATTTAGCACCTGTTTTACTTAAAAATTCACTCATTTTTTGTCGGTCGTACTTTTTATCTCTCGATTCGATCATGACAAAAAATGCGTCATCAGTCACTCGGGCAAAATCTTTGATATTAAAAAGCGGATGATTAAACGTCGGCAGCTTATTTAATGCAAACATTCCAAAAACCGCCGTCAATCCGCTAAATAAAACTGTTACCTCGAAGGTGATTGGTATAAAAGCAGGTATACTAAATACCGGCTTTCCTCCAATATTAAGAGGATAATCATATACCGAGCACCAAATCATGAAAAACATAGCCAAACATGCACCAGTAGTTCCAGCAACTAGTACCAGCCATGGCAAATAACTTGGTCCCAAGCCCATTGCTTTATCCAATCCATGAACAGGAAAGGGCGTGTATGAGTCAAAATTGCGAACACCTGCGTCGCGTATTTTTTCACATGCTTGATAGATGGCGTGTGGTGAATCATATTCCGCCAGTAAACCAATCTCTTTTTTCGCTCGAGTCATAACAGTATGCCTTCCTTATTATTTCTCTCAATTTCTTAATGGTGATGAGGATTTGCCGACTTCATAATAGATTTAACCTCAGCCATGGCTATCACCGGAACACGCCAAATAAACAACAAAAATAAGGTAAAGAACAAACCAAATGAACCAACCAAAAACAGCAAATCAAATTTTGTAGGAACATAGTAATGCCAGGAACTTGGCAAGAAATCCCGATTTAGCGAAGTAACTGTAATAACAAAACGCTCAAACCACATACCAATGTTCACAAATATCGAAATGATGAAACTTGCAGTAATGTTGGTACGTATCGACTTTGACCAAAACAACTGTGGTGTTATCACATTGCAGGAAACCATAATCCAATACGACCATGCATAGGGCCCAAATGCCCTGTTGATAAAAGCAAATGACTCATACTCATTTCCGCTGTACCAAGCAATAAAAAATTCCATTGCATAGGCGTAACCAACCATAGTGCCCGTAACCAAAATAATCTTGTTCATATTTTCAATGTGCTTCATAGTCACAAGATCTTTGAGCCCAAGCCACTTTCTTGCAGGCAACATAAGTGTTTGCACCATAGCAAAGCCACTAAACACCGCACCAGCAACAAAGTAAGGAGGAAAAATAGTTGTATGCCAACCAGGAAGCTGTGAAACCGCAAAGTCAAATGACACAACACTATGAACGGATAGCACAAGAGGCGCTGAAAGCGCGGCAAGTAACAAATACGCGCGTTCATAATTTACCCATGCCCTGGTAGACCCAGTCCAACCCATGGAAAAAATACCATAACCTATTTGAGCAATTTTGCTTTTTGCTCTATCTCGCAAAGTAGCGAGGTCAGGAACTAAACCTACCCACCAAAAAAGTAGAGAAATAGTAAAATAGGTACCCACAGCAAAAACGTCCCACAAAAGTGGAGAGCGAAAATTTGGCCACATGGACATCTGATTGGGTAACGGAAACATCCAATACACAGTCCAAACACGACCTACGTGCACTGCAGGAAATACAAGCGCGCAAATAACCGCAAACACCGTCATCGCTTCGGCATAACGGTTAATACTCGTTCGCCATTTTTGCCTAAACAAAAATAGAATGGCAGAAATCAGTGTTCCAGCATGCCCAATACCCACCCAAAAAACGAAGTTGACAATATCCCATGCCCAATAGACAGGTGCGGTGTTTCCCCAAATCCCCACACCTTCCCAAATCAAATAGCCTATGCCCGACAAAAACATAGTGCATAAGGCTGCTGCCACGGCAAAGCCGATCTTCCAACCAATATGCATCTGAGCAAAAGTTTTTTCCGCCGGACTACACACGATATTGGTAATATCACCGAATTTATGAGGACCACGTACCAGATCTTCACGGTGCTCTACACTTTCGGGAATCACCACGTCGCCTCTGGCGATTGTACCTGTCTTTATCTCAATTGTTTTGGATACCATCTATGCCACCAACTCAGGATGAGGATTACGAAGCTTGGACAAGTAGGACGTTCTCGGACGCACATTCAACACGTCGATCAAAGTATAATTTCTATCGACTTTTTTCAAAGCTGCCACTTTTGATTTAGGATCGTTAATATTACCGAAAACAATGGCATCGCTTGGGCACGTTTGTGCGCATGCCGGAGTCACAAGTCCATCGGTCAAGTTTTCTTGATCTCGCCCATCTCTTCTGGCAGCCATTTTAGCTTCCTGAATGCGTTGAGTACAATAAGTACATTTTTCCATCACACCGCGATAACGAACAGTCACATCAGGATTTCGTTGCAACTTCAAAGTTTTTTGTCGTTCAACAATATCCTTTTCGACATACAAATTACCCGAATGGGAAAAATCAAAATAGTTAAATCGTCGTACTTTATAAGGGCAGTTATTTGCACAATAACGCGTACCAATGCAGCGATTATAAGTCATAACGTTCAGCCCAGAACTATCATGAGAAGTTGCTGCCACCGGACACACTGGTTCACATGGAGCATTTTCACAATGCTGACAAGGAATTGGCTGAGAGATCGCCTGAGGTGCTTTCACATCACCAACAAAATAGCGATCAATTCGTATCCAGTGCATAATCCTTCCGCGGATAACCTGCTCTTTTCCTACCACCGGAATATTATTTTCACTTTGGCAGGCAATGACACAGGCATTGCACCCTGTGCATTTCGCTAAATCGATTACCATTCCCCACTGATTTCCTTTGGAATATTCCCATGGGTCGGTAATCTGCAGTGGAACTTTCTCTTTCTTCCCATGCTCCTTTACCAAAAGATTTTGAGGAATTCCCTTCTCTTTGGCATGAAGCGGTTTCTTTAAGTAATCACCTATATCAGTGACTCGAGCAGGATCTCTATTTTGCAAATGCAAAACATCCGTTTCCTGCACCACATCGGCATTCATGGCGAACTGCTCTTGTGTGGTGGCAATTCTATGAGTCTTTAAAGTTTTGTTTATTTTTGCGCCGTGAAACACCATGTTTGAATAGTCTGATAAGAGCGGATAAAGATCTACTCCCACTCCAGTACCTATGACTCCAGCATTTCTTCTACCATAGCCAAGCGTAGCAAGAACTGAGTAATCATTTAAACCTGGAACAACAAAAACTGGTAACTCAATTTTTTGCTCTCCAACGATCAGCTCAACAACATCTGCGACATAGGTATTTTTTTGTACGCCGCTTTTTATCTTATATTCACGCGCTGCCATTGGGCTCATCAGCAAAGCATTATCCCAATTTATTTTTGTCACAGGCTCTGGCAGTTCTTGTACCCAGCTGTGATTTGCCATGCGGCCATCAAGAACTTTGCGATCAAACGAAATAATAAATTCCAGATTTTCTTTATTTGGGGCTCTCGAGCTTTGAGCTTTGAATCCCTCGTAGATCTTTTGGCAATCTAATCTCAATGGACCTTGAGGAAAGGTAGAGTTGGCGACAATACCTTCGTGTATTACCTTATCGAACTGTTTAGCAAAAAGTACTGCGTCAAATTTATTTTTATAAGTCTCTTTAACCAATTCCAATGGTTTGAAAGCATTCTGTCCCACCACCTGAGCCATCAACTCAATTTTTGATCGTGCTTTGTGCAGAGGCATGATCAGTGGCTGAATAATAGTAACGCTACCATCATAAGCACGAGTATCAGAAAATTCCTCGAGGAAATGTGTTTGTGGAAGATGCCACGTACTTTCTACGGCTGTCTCATCACGATAATTTCCCAAATGGATGACAGTTTTTACTTTAGCCAAACTGGCTTTAAAGGCAAGTTTTCCAGGAGCATCGTAGACAGGATTTACTCCAAGCATGACCAAGGTATCGGTTTGACCTGATTTAAGCTCTTCGATAAGAGCTTCAGTTGAACCAGCCGCTAAATGCTGCTGAGCATCTTGGTCGTTAATATCAAGTGTATCAAAAACTTTATTAAATCCTTGGAGAGTAACATTTATGGCATGTATCATGGCGAGAATTTCAGGAGCTAAATGATCTCCACCAACAACCAAAGCTTGTCCACGATTTTGCGCAAGATCTTTAGCCATCACTAACAAAAATTTCTTATCGATACCCTTAAGCGTTGGTGGACGACTCACTATACTTGATAAACTTTTTGCCCCAGGAATGGAACTTGCAATATCCAGCCCATGGGTTGCGTGAAGTTCGTAAGCGAGCCCTTCAACTAGAGTTTTTGCTAAACCTATAGGCAAACGCAATCGATGATCGGCATTTGTTCCGGCAAGGCTGTAATCTGCCTCCACAGCGTATAGACGATTCATATTTTTTGCATCGCCAGTTTTATGAACGACTCTATTCTCTCCGTAGCCTCGCATATGACGAATACTTTGAGGAGCCAGGACAAATGGATCAGCAAATATGCTTGAAATTACTTTTGCCTTCTCAAAATGGTAACGAACTCTTTTATTTTTGCCAAACGCAATTGTTTGTGCGTTCTCAACATTTTTTTGACGCATTGGTTCATGCACAAAAAATTTAGCTTGAGGATAGATCTTTAATGTTTCTTCTTTAAGACGCAAAAATGTCGGTGATAAATCGCTATCCGAAACAAAAACAAGACCTTTTCCACCCTTTCTTTTAAGCTCCAAAAAATGCTGTGATTGAAACGAATCCCAATCGGTCCATTCAGCAGGAAGATGATCACCTGCTTTAAGGCGCACAGGGTAGCGTGATCTGTCAGGGTCATATATTTCTAATACCGATGCTTGCGCATGAGTCGTAGCTCTACCTTTACTCTCAGGGTGGGAAGGGTTCCCTTCAACTTTGGTTGGTCTTCCTTCGTGCGACTCTACCAAAATCCCCGATGCTCCAAAAGGGCCAGGTTGGGCGGTTGCAAAAAATTGCGCTATCCCTGCAGTAAAACCTTCGGGCTCTTTCACGTAAGGAAGAATTTTTTCTTCAGGCCTACGACAAGCCACTCCTCCCAAACCAGAAAGCGCAATTGAAGCTCCCATGACTTTCAGCATTGATCTTCGATCCATCGCTGAAATGTCAGTCATATCAGGAGCAAATTCATCTTCAACCGATTTCAGATATTCAGCAGTTCTTCGACGGCTATCAACTGAACGCCAGTAAGTAATTTTCTCGCCATTTTGTTCGTTCACTAATTGTTTCATCGGTGACATCCTGAACAACTTTCAACTGGCGCATTGAGCATTTTCTCTCGCTCTTGTGCCATTTTTTTATAATTTTCTGACTGATGATAATTCATGTTGGTAACTTCATTCACAGGACGAAGATTCGGAGCAGGATTGCGATGGCATTCCAAGCACCATCCCATGCTCAGCGGCTTTTCCTGACGAACTATTTGCATATGGTCAATATTTCCGTGACAACTTATGCAACCAACTCCTGCACTGATATGAGCGCTGTGATCAAAATATGCATATCCACCTATTTTGTGTACGCGTTTCCATTCGATGGGTGTGCCATTGATTCCACCACTCTGCCATGAACGCATTAATCCCGATAAAGGCAATGAATTCTTGTTGGCTTGATGCTCATGGCAATTCATGCAGGTTTGAGTAGAAGGAACACCTGCGTATGCAGATTTTTCTGCTTGAGTGTGACAATACATACAGTCAATTCCCAAGTCAGAAACATGAAGTTTATGGCTAAAAGGGATCGGCTGATGAGGTTCATAGCCCACCTCCAAATTTAGAGGCGAAAACCAATACCAAAATACAAAAACGCTAAAACCAACACCAATCACTAAAACGACAGGCAGCAGCTTTGCAACGGTATTGCTCCATTTTGGAAATATCTGCGGCATGGCAACAACCACTCTTTTTTAGCTAATGAAAACCTAAACTACTTTCTGATATACAGGTAACTAACAAATAGCAAGCCAGTATATTTCTAAAATAGCGACGATTTTGTTTACTAATTTAATGAAGAAGCAGAATATAAATACCACTTTTTCTTAAACAGCGCATGCAACGCAGGAGCAAAATCATCTGTTCATGTTAGAAAAATTTCACCACATGAAATTGAGTTCAAGCGAAAGTAGGTGAAGCTTTTCAGCATGATGACCTAAGCTGCTGTCAAAATTTTGTCGATAGGCCAGCCCAATATCGCTCTTAATTCTACCAGGCTCTACTCTCAGTGCCAAACGTGCTCCCCATAATGGAATTATTTCCCAATTTTTTAATGGGCTAAAAGGAAAGTAAAGAAAATTATTTCCTTCGCTATTAAAGAGAAAATTGATTCCCGATACAAAAAGCAATGAAAGAGAATTGTACACGGGAAACAATACTTGAGAATTAAAAAATAATTCTCCTCGCAGCTGATTCATTAAATCACTATTTTGTCCGATCAAATACAAATTCGTACCTGGCTCAATAGAGATGTTCGCATGTTTTAGTAACCAATTTTTCTGATAGACCAACGTTGGCCCTGATCGAATTGTTATACGACTACTGACAGCGCCATCTGTACCATGACTACAACGATGCCGATAACCAAATCTAAAAGACTGATCTCCCAAATTCCAATCAAAAGCAGTCAAAACCTGATAGTAAACCTGCACTAGTCTAAAGTTGATATCATTTTGATTGTCGACCAAAGTCTCCATTGTAAGCCCAGTGTGCCATAGCACTGATGGAGAAAAGTTAATGAGACCAACATCTGACATTACACGTGCTCGCCACACATGATGTTGGTTGGCGATCAGATAACGAGTAATATTTGCTTCAGATGCAAATGAATTTAAAAAGGAAACACCCTTCTTTTCTACAGCCGGAAAATGCCCTCGAAAAATAAGCGAATTGTCATCTTGAGCAGCAATAATAATCTGAGCACAACACATCAGTAGTAAATTTATCGAAATATTTTGAAACAATTTACCGCCGCTCATAAGCATTTTGCTCCTCCTTAGATGAAGCCGCTCATCATCAACTAACTTAGGAATACCAAAAAAGCTGCACAATGCAGCTTTATGGGAAAATTAATTTGCCCAACTCATTCAACAATAATCAACTTTATTTTCTTGCATCCATTTTTCTTTGGCTTGTTTTATTTCTTCTTCGTTCATTAGCAACTTATAAGTCGCGATCGCCCAACAATGCCCAAATGGATCCCGTACTTTGGCAAAACGATCACCCCAAAAAGCATCCATCAGAGGCATAACTACCTTGCAGCCTTGACCTACTGCTTGCTTAAATAAAGCATCACAATCCTCAACATAGAGCCATATGCCAACGCTCGTAGTTTTAACAGGGCCCTGTTCTGAAGTGTCTGGCCAAGCATCCGCCATCATTAAATATGAATCACCTATTTTAAGCATCGCATGCATAACTGTTTGTGGTTTATCTTCGGAATATACCAAAGATACCTCTTCGGCATCAAAAGCTCTTTGGTAAAATTGAATTGCCTTTTGGCAATCACCATTAAACCACAAGTGCGGAGTAATAGTGTGCATTCCGTGAGGTATAAAGCTTGGTGCGGGCTTTGGCATGAGGTACTCCTAAAAAATTTCTACCACTAGCTAAGAAACTATTTCAAAACAGTTTCTTAACCTATTCATAAGGCTATGAAGAAACTAAAACTCACTATTAAAACATATTGACTTCGCTCAAGCGTTCAAAAATCTTTCCTGCTGCTCTTTGAATACTCGCAGACACATCAAGCAGATCATCCCAAAGGGGAATGAGAACCTTAAGATTTTTTTCCTCTAAGCTAAGGTATGATTCACCAACCGATCCTTTCTCAAATCGAACATTTTTTAACGGTGGGGGTTCAGGCACTACATGGTAGCCCACCGGCAAAATATCCAATACACGATCTGCATTTGCAGGAAGAGGATGTGGACCAACAATATTTTGTGCGAAAAGCATTAGCCGCTCATACTCCCCAATAATTTTTGTTCTTATTGTGTGCATAGTTGGCGCAATACCTTCAAATTCAGGATAGAATGCATAATGATTATCTATGGCTACAATTAAAGCCGGATCATTAGCCGGGGTTCCGTTAAATCTATTTTGAAAAACAGCCTTGGTCGCCGCAGCAAAATAAACCCAAGGATGCCACGAGGGATACTGATCGAGCATTGTTAAAATTTCAGGTGGCAAATATAATTCAGCATCATTGCGAAGCGTCATTTGATTTACCTGAAGATTTTTAAGGTTTTCTAAAAAATCTCTCTTCAAACATATTTGTTCAATTTTATTAAAAAATCGTACGAAATCATTTTCTTGATTTTCAAAAAATTTTTCTCTTTTGTTGATCTTAAGTTCATAACTCATATCAATCAATTGTTCATAAAGCACAAATAAATTCTGAATTTCATTGATAAGCATTTCTCGCTCAATCCTCACTGGATGAAGTGCAGGATCTCTATCTAGATCATTTTTAATTTCTTGAAGTTTAGCTTGCGTAATTTTTATCCGCGTTTTTATTTTTTTATGCTGATCGCTAATAATTTTTTGTTTTAAATTTTGCGTTGTTTGTTTTTCAAGTTTTTTTAAAAAATAAAGTTTGTCAGATTCCAGGGTTCTCAAACTAGGGCTCAATCCTCGAGCTTCTTTGAAATAATACATCTGATCATTTTCAATATTTTTTGACAGATTCTTGATAGAGTCAACGATTGCCCTTGAGTTACGTATGAGACTGAGATCGTAATTGTGCTCGTGTGCACCTAGAGCTTCAAAAATTGCTTTATTTATTGCAAGCGTACTCGGATTATTATTCTTCTCAATTCTGGCATATGCATCTTTTAGAACTCTTTCGACGCTCGTCAAATTAAATTGTTCTGGAGTTTTTTTGAAAGCGAACATAACTTTCACCAAGGTTTCAGCAAATCTATCGCCATTAAAATGAGGTTCTAATTTATTCAATATCGACAAAGCAACCAAATAAGCTGAAGCCACATCAACTCCTTTTGAGCGATAGGCTTCTTTTATTGCAAAATCTTGAGGTTGCTTTGCTACCACCAATACTTTATTTTTTCCTTGACTAAAAATGTTGATCAAATCATTCACAGGTGCACCCTGGGCAAGAGCGTCAGCAAAAATCACAAAGAGATTAGCCTCATAACCATCACGAGACTTAACTGCCACTATTTTTTTACTGACCCCTCTCAAATAATTTTTCCATCCAGCAGCAGACATAGAAAAAGATACTTTTGTGTCATTTAATTTAACGTGATTGAGAGCATAGACATTATCGCTGACAAGCCCATAATTTCTTGCCAGTCCTTGTTCAACAGCTACTGATAGCGACTTGATGAAATCATCGTTTGAGTCATGAGCATAAAGTCCCATCACACGATGTTGACTCAACTGACGAATAAACGATAATAAATCACTCTCTTCGTTTACCTCTACAGGCTCAATCACTGCCGATAACTGCCCGCTAAATGCTTGCTCAATCTGAGCTTTGATTCTCGTATCATTGTTTTTTTTAGGACTTTCGTCATAGTTGCTTATTAAAACTTCTAGAGCAGTAAAAGAATCTTTTATCAGCTTAAAAATATTTTTGGTTGGTAGTGCATAGAGTTCATCAACTTTATCAACAAAACGATTTTTAAGTCCTTTAAAACCAAAAAGTGAGCTCTTTAGTTCCGATAACAGCTCAAGCAATTCTTTTTTGATTAGTTTGAGCGAGCTTATTTCATCTACCATTTGGCTGATGACACTGCTTTTAATTTTTGCTGTAGCAAGAGCCAAAACAGCACTATTCAATACATCTTCGTTTGCAAACATCACCTGTTCATTAACAGCATTGTTCAGATCATCTAAGGATTTTCTGAGCTGATGTAGATGCTCCTGGGCTTGTTTTTGCACCGTCAATTGAGAATAAAAAACACTCAGCTGATAAATTTTTTCCAAAGATATTTTTAATGTCATACCCAAGCGTTCATAATCATTCATAGCTGTTTGGGGAACATCTTTCTTAAGAGTTTCTATAGCGCCACTGACTCCATCGTCCTTAATAATTCTTTCCATTTCTATTGCAAACTTTTTGCCAGAAGCTGCACTGATCAAGGCATCGTGAATTTTTGGCTTAATATCTTTCGCTACAATATTTTCTGTTTCATCCACAAATTTATTGAGTTTGCTAAATTGCGATGTATCAAATGTGTTTTTTTGGGGTAGATTTTTAATTTCACTTAAACTTTGATTTATTTTCTCAAGTTCTTGTTCAATTTGAAAACTACCACCTACTTTAGCACTAAGACATAAGTGACCATAACTGAGGGGACCTGGCTCTATTTCCTTGTTTCTCACCTGAGCGCCATAATCGATGAGATTATTGTGGTCAAAAGCTAAATCGGCATAATCAATGCCAGGACTACAGCTATTCAAATAATAAACAACAATCAAAAAAATAGATTTCTTTATCATCTTTGCCATAATTCGCTCAATAAAAAAGGAAAAACTAAACCATAACGGTCAGTTTTTCCCTCGTCAAAGAAAAAACTCTGAGAGTTAAATAGCTAGCCCGAGGCCAAACAATACCAAAGGCTCCGCCACCTCCTTTATGAGGTTTGGCTCACCAAAGTCAAAGGGGATTTCGAATCCTACCTTCGCCGACATTGATAGACCTGAATCAAAAACTGTGTCAACTGCAGCAAAAAGTCCAGGCCGAATTCTAAAGTGACCTGTATCTTGTTCCACAAGAGTCTGCCACATATAGCCAGTCATCAGTGATGGTTCTAAAAATACTGCTGAGTGCAAATACCATTCAGTCAGACGAAAACGAGCCGCTATACCGCCAATGACTGAAAATTGTTGTGGCGCAGGTACCGTTAAGTGATCGCGAAAACGGCTATAAAGAGAAAGACTTGTCCAATCTATACCTGCCTTCAATGCAAAGGATACATATTCAAAAAATCTAAAATCATATGAAAGCATCGCGCGGCCACGGAATATAAGATCAAAATCCATAGCCAAAGCCATACGATAATTTCTTTGACGAAACCCATAATTTTTGGGATCAAGCTCTATGACAGCTTCTACCGAGCCAGGATCGAGCGTATATTCTGTAACGGTGGGTAGAGCGTCCCTTTGGGCTTCCATTTTTTTTCTTTCTTTATTTAATTTTTTCTCTTCGTTTTTCAATGCTATTTTTTGTTCATCTTCTTTTTCGGCATTTTGGCTGGCTTGCTTTATTTCGTCTTCACCTTGAGGCATGACATCTGCTTGTGTTTGAGCAAACAGCACTTCTGAATTTTCTTCGGGACTGGATGTAGCGTCTTTTGCGACCAAGCCAGAGGCCCCAACAAGCCAGATAATAAACATATTAAAAATTTTTCTTTTCATTGTCTTTTTTCCGCAAAAGCTAAAGCGCGCTTGATATCGGCGTGTTTTACTATAACAGTAATCAAGTTGAGCAACAACAATTCATCTGTCCGCTATCATATGTTAGTATTCCACATATAAAGCACGTTTATTTTACACATTTATCACGACTTATATTTTGCCTTATATTATAATGAGAATATATTAGGGCAACGTCAGCCAGAGCATTATAGTCGCTGAGTTAAAAATGCAATTCGGGCTTGTAAAAAGTGATTTTTTAACCCTGCAACACTGCCTGGCACATTGAGCTGAGGTTTATGGTGTCACCTTTTCTAGAATTTCTGAGTTGGTGACATTCCTCAAAACATAAGAAAAAAGCGGCTAAAATCCTGCAAAAAAAGCTAAACGGGGTTAAGCTCAATCGCATAAGGCGGGGTCTGTAACAGGTTTAGGGAAATTTCATGGTAAAACACACGTTACTATTTATTGTGGGCATGTTTTTATTATTCTTCGTTTCATCATGCAAAACTCCTTCAAACTATGCGAAGCGTTACCCTCTACATGAGGCAGCTAAAAATGGGGATGAAAATGAAGTCGAGCGACTATTGGCTATGGGCATAGATCCTAATACGCAAGATGAGAGAAAAGTAACTCCTTTGGATGCTGCTTCTGAAAATGGCAATATCAAAATTATTAAAATGCTTCTTAAGGCTGGTGCGAAAGTTGATATACGACAGCAAGCTGGTGAAACTCCACTTTATGGCGCTTCTGAGTACGGTAGAACAGATGCGGTTCAAATTCTTATCAAAGCTGGCGCAAAAGTTAATCAAGGTGACTACCTTGGTGCAACACCACTTCACGCTGCTGTGAGCAATAGTGAAGCAGACACAGCTCTTTTACTGCTTATTAATGGGGCAAAAGTCGATGCAAGGGACTATTTTGGACAAACTCCCTTGCATATTGCTGCGCGAGAAAATCAACTTAAGGAAATGCAAATTCTCATTAATGCCAAAGCAGACCTCAACGCAACTCGCTTGGGCACGCTTGACACTCCACTTCACCTGGCAGCGCAAAATGGTAAAAAAGGAGCGGCTGAGTTATTAGCTAAAAGCGGGGCAAAAGTTGACGCACTAGATTCAATGGGGAGAACACCTCTGCACTACGCTGCCGTGAGAGGGCACGCTGACATCATCAAAACTTTGCTTAATTTTAAAGCAGATATTAATAAGGCAGCTCAAAATGGAGACACTCCTCTTCACCTGGCAGCACAATCAGATAAAGCCAACGCAATTGCAGCTCTTATTGCGGGAGGCGCAGTGATTGATGCAAAAAATTCCAAAGGTGAAACTCCTCTTTTATTGGCAACTCGTGGACGCTACATCGACTGCATGGCAATTCTAACGAGATATGGTGCCTTGATCTCGAGCGTGGCAAAAAATAAGGACACACCCATCGGAATCGCACAAAAATTAAAAGACAAAAAATTGATCGACGTGCTCACTAAACCTCAGCCTCCCACCTTCTTTGAAAAGGTGATTGATGTGCTCCCAAAGGTTCAGGTTGATTAAAATTCACGCATCAGGCTTTTCGAGCAAAAAGTTTGCAGCGCGCACCAAAGCCGCCATTTCAACCGGCTCTGTTTTAAACAACCCTCTTAGTGCTCCTCTTTGATCAAACAATGCCAGGTGCGCCATATGCGGAATATCATAAACCCCCGGCGCATTCGGCAAATACTCACGCTCACCTAGGTGAACACGCATTTTTTCCACCACCACATCGTAAATTTCTTTTTTGCTGCCGGTAAGACAATGCCAGTTTGGGTAATCGATCCCGCTCCTCTCCATAAACTTTTTTAACACTTCAGGAGAATCTGTTTCCGGATCAACAGTGATGCTTAAAAATTCTACCTGTTCGTTTTTATCCTCAAACCGAGCATAAACCTCTTTCATAGCTTCAGTAAGCTTAGGGCAGATAGTTGGACACGAAGTAAAAAAGAAATCAGCAATAACAACTTTACCTAAACTGTCTTTTTGCCCTCTTGCTTGTCCATTTTGATCAATGAGCTGCCAAGTAGGAACCAAAACCATTGGATCTGGAGCATTGCGCCTTCTCATTGCCATTTCACGAACAATATGAAGGGAAAATATGCCGATGATAAATGCCCATAGATATGGGCTCTTCAATACTTTTTTTATTTTCATAAAAACTACTCAAGCGGACGTTTCATTACCGCCAAAATTAAAAGCATAGTAATCAAAAATGAAAAGAAGACGAGGTAAATTACTTGGAGAAAAAAATCCGGCTCTTCAACAAAAATCCCTCTAAGGGCTGATACCAAATAGCTCATCGGATTGATCCAGCCTATCTTCTCAAACCATGTTCCATCAATGGGAAACATTGCCCCTGATAAAAGCCACATGGGAATCAAAAAAACGCTCATAAAACCATGAAACGCGGCTGAAGAAGGGCTTAGCCATGCAAGTAAAACCCCCAAAAGTGCGCATGTTAATGAACCCAATAGTAAAAGTATAAGAACCCAAAAGAGTGAGATAAAAGGAATGTGGATATCAAGAAAGATCATAAGTGGTAAAAACAAGCAACTTTGCCCAAAGCCTATTAAGGTTGTCGCCAGCACTTTTCCTATAATGGCCCCCTCGAGCCCGCTGGGTGAAATGCTCACTAAGCGAAACAACCCACATTTCTTGTCTTCCACCAAGGTCAATGTGGCGTAGATTGAAGAAAAAAGAACCACTAACGCCAAAATTCCCGGGAAAAAAAACTTTACATAGCTTATTGAACTTGATTCCTTCCAAAAAAAACTACGGTGGAACCCCGCCCCGAAGACAACCAAAAATAGCAGAGGTTGCATAAGAATTCCTAACAGGCGTGATGGCTCTTTGCTCATCCTGTTGAATTCACGAACAACCAGTAAAAAAACCGTATTCTTTAGGCTGGCTTTTGTCGAACTGATCTCACAAGAGAGCATTATCTTGCTCCTTAACTAAACGTTCATATACATCTGCCATATTTGCTTCGCGCAGCGAAAACGCTTTGATAGCAGGTGAACTCAGAGCCTGCGTATCGAAACATTGCTGTAACTCATGGGGAGCAAGCCAGGTTTTAATTTTTTGATCTTCTACTTTTGTTTTTTGCCACAAAAATGAAATGCCTGAGCTTTGTTTTAAATTTTCAAGCCCATTGGCTTTAAGCTCAATTTCCACATATGAAGTGCGACATTTATCCAGAAATTGTTTGGGAGTATGAGCTGCAATAACGCATCCTTGGTGCATCATAATCAGATAATCACAGTGCAAAAAATCATCAGGATTATGACTAGAAAATAAAGCCAAAGCCTTATTGTCTTCGACATATGATTTAAGAAAATTAAAGAAACGAGTGTTCTCTTGAAAATCAAGTCCTGTTGTAGGTTCATCGAGAAATAACAAACGGGGATTATGCAAAAAGGTGCGATAAAGCTCACATCGGCGTCTCATCCCTCCCGATAATTTTTTGACGCTTATTTGTGACTCTTGGGTTAAATTAGCCTTTTGTATGAGATATTTTATCCTCTCATTGCACAGCGTAGGAGAAAGGTTCATTAATCGCGCAAAAAATTGCATATTTTCCAACACGCTCAATTTTTCATCACTGCTGGATTCTTGCAACAAAGCACCTGTGATATTTCTGACTGTTCTCTTAAGACGCCCTCGCTTATCGAGAATTGTCTGCCCACTAAGTTCTATCTTTCCACTTTGACACGGTAGTAATCCACTCAATATTTTTAATAATGTAGACTTCCCTGAACCATTGGCGCCCAAAATTCCAACGATACCAAAGTCAGCAGTGCTAAAACTTAACTCATTCAGCGCATATCTCTTTCCAAAACGATGAATGATTTTAGATAGGTGCAACATAAAAAACTCAAACAAAAGCTGAAATAATGATCAACACAAACAAAATAGTTTGATATATCAGTGAACCCTTAAATGCTCTTCTAGCCCATATATCAGTGTCCATAGTTTTATAGCCTTGATGGCAGAGCAACAAAAACCAGCCTCCTACCGTGAGTGCTCCTATGCACAAAAAATTGCCGAAAACATCAGCCCAATAAAGCACAAAGGTAGAAAAAACGAGAAGCCAGCTGGTTAATAAAATGGAGCATTTAGTCAAATCTCTACCGATAACGCGAGAGAGCACCGGAAAGCCAGCCTTTGTGTATTCCGATTCACGAAATAGACTGATGGCAAGAAAATGAGGTATCTGCCATAAAAAAGCCCATAAAAATAATGCCAGCGCTTTTTTATCGATCACCCCGGTTATGGCTATATAGCCGAGCATAACAGGCATTGCTCCAGGAACAGAGCCCACCAATAATGCTGTCCAGGAATATTGTTTTAAAGGAGTGTAACACCAAACGTAGAGCACTAAGGACGTAAGCCCCGCTACTAGAGTAAGCACATTAGTGCTTTGCCATAAGATGAAACTCGAGCTAATGGTACATAAGATACCGATAAAAACTGCCCATCGTGCATTGAGGCGCCCTGCTGGCAAGGGACGTGTCCGAGTTCTTGTCATCTTTTGGTCGTGCTCTCTTTCTAAATACATATTGAGAGCGCTTGAGCCACTTACTAAAAAAGCAATTCCTACAAGGCTAAACAAGGCTGGCCACAAGGACTGCTGAGGCCTTGCATGAAGAAGTCCACCTGCAGCCACCAATAGCGCCATAATTGTGATCTTGGGTTTGGTAAGCGCCAATAAATCACGCGCCATCAAACTATGAGCGAGAATATTATGCGAACTCATCACAGACAAAGTAATTCCCTTTTTTAGTTCCTCTAAGTTCAGTCACAAATGGGCCACCTTAAGCTCAAAAGGGGAGTTTGGCATTTTACATTGGCAACCATTGTTTTTCACCGTGCTTATATTTCTTGCTCCGACTCTGATCGCAGAAAACAAAAAATTAAACTTTATAAAAAACAATTTTTTAGACTTTACTTAGCAACTTGTTGAACATTGCTGATGTATTCCTTGCAGGAAGAGCTCGCAAGTGGGCATAAAAAAACCGCAACAAAAATGCGGTCTTATGCTTCCAAATCAATACTTTTTTAACTGGCCGATTCAAACACAAATGTCTTGCGTACCGGTACGATTCCTTTGGTTGCTCCAGGGAAACGTATGCGCTTGATAATATCAGAAATACAATTAGCAACATTGCTATCACCAAGAGTATTTTCTATCACCCTAATTTTCACCACGCGACCTTCTTCGTTAATACTCCACTCTAAGATGACTTTGCCGCGAAGTTTTGTATTAGTTTTGAGTGCACGTTCATAACATTGTTGTATTCCGCGCTCACGCCGCCTGAGTGCTAATCTAACACCTTTTTCATCAATACCACCTTTAGGTAGCACTGCCTCAGAGCCTTTAACAAAAGCCTTTGGCGCAACTGATTCTCGAGCTCCAACCTCTCCGGCAGAACCACCAGCACCAGCATCAACTTCGCCAATATCTCCGCTTACTCCTGCACCTAAAGCACCTTTCTTTCCAATTCTGGTACCTCCGCTTACACGAACGCCTCCTCGCTCAGAAAGTGCTGCTCCTAAATCCTTGCTAACAACCTCACCAGATTCAAAAACATTGGCGAGCTCACCTCCCTCAGATGCCTCTCCTATAACTCCAAGCACCCCAGCGCCAGAAAGCTGTTTTCTGACCGTAGCTCTTCTTGCCTGCTCACCTGGTTTGCCAGCCGCTGCTTTAGCTCTTGCTGCAGGTGGCGCAGCTTTAGCCGGAGCTTTTTCTTCTACAACTTGTTCTTCCTCTTTCATCTCCGGTTTAGGTTCTTCCTTTGGAGGTACTTCTTCCACGACCTTTGGCGGTGTCACCTTCTTTAGCCATGTCGCATACTCTTCTTGGCTCGGTGGCGGTGGAGGTTCCACAGTCATAACCAAAAAATAAACGCCAAGATGTAAAAGCAAGGAACCCAATAATACTTTATTAAAGAGTTGATCTAATGACCCTTCGGGCCTCGTACGTGATGCCATCTTTGCCCTCATCAAGCTTCCTTCTTGACAATCGCGAATTTGAAGTCGGCATAACCGGCTGCTGTAGCGCTCACCATAACCTTGGACAAAGTACGATAAGGCACTTTCTTATCTACAACAAAAACGATTTTCCCATCAAAACCGCCTTCCCCTTCAGTCACTTCAGCCGTTACACCTTGAAGCTTGCGCACTTCGAGCAATTTCTGTTTCAAGGCACGAATAACAAATTGACCTTCTAAGCTCCCTGTGGGCACTTCAAAATTCTGAGTTAATTCTAACACTAAGTCATCATCGACGCTGATGGTCGGCACATCAGCCACCATCATCATTTTACCATCTGGTCCAGGTTCTTTTCGTTCAGCCCCAGTGATCATAATTACGACGAGTTCTTCAACAGGCTCCTGCGCTGTTGAAATTGGCAACTGCACAGAAGGGCTTTCTACTGCCAAAGGGCTCGTAGAAAAATTCTTAATCAAGTAAACAAGTATGATGGTAATAATATCCATCAGGGAGTTTAAGGAAGGAGCTGCGGCAGCAGCAAGGCTTGATCTCCCTCTTTTTCTCCTGCGCTTAATAGCCATTTGTTCCCTATCTCCTCATATCGATAACTTAGCCAACCATTCCAGCAGCAAAGGACACCTTAGGAAATAAAATTTCCTTTTGCGCATCGAAGCGGACAGCATCCATACTTTGAACAATGGTATCAAATTTGATTTCAGGATCAGCCGTGATAGTCATCGACTGTTCATCGCGTTTATATTTTGCCGAATCAGCTTTTTTATATTCATAGAGCTTGCTCTGGAGCGTAACAAAATCAAATTCAGTTGTTCCATCAGGCAGTGTGATAACAGGGATCAACGCAAGCTTACGGCCTGGATTTTTTGGGTCATTGGCCCCCATCTTCACATCACCGTAGATGGAAATATTGAAACCTGCTTCGGTAATAAAAACGATAGCATTGAGAGGTTTTTCTTCCGTGCTCGAAGGAGCAGGACCACCTTTGGAAAGCTTCTGGGATTCCGAAGATATAAGTCCCAATGGCAATAACGCTGCCATGGTGATCAAGGCCAAAATCAGCATTAAGATGATATTCATCAGAGGAAGCATGTCCGGTTCAGGGAAAGCTTCTGAATCTCGCGAGCCGCGCTCTCTCGCCATAGTTTACTCCTTCAAATGTGGCTTTTTATTAATCCTGCTACCGTTTGCGCAAGCGCAAGACATTCTCAAGCTTTAGGGAGTAAACATCCATGTCGTCGGTAATTTTTTTGGTTGCTCCCACCAAAAGTAGATATACCATGGTCACGGGAATCGCCACAATCAAACCAAAGGCCGTTGTGTTCATCGCCACAGCAATAGATTTAGTCATCAGCACAGCCTTTTGATCAGCTGGCGCTTCGGCAACTACTCTAAATGCTTCGATCAAACCCATCACAGTACCAAGAAGACCAAGCAAAGTCGCCAGCGAAGCCAATCCACCCAAAGAGTTAGTTCTTTTCAAAAGCTGCGGAGTCACCTCAAGCGTTGCTTCTTCCACCGCGGTGGCTACAGCTTCCTCGCCTCCGTGAGCAAAGCTAATGCCATTTTTCAAGACATGGGCAAGTGCTGATTTTCCAGCTTTATCGCACAAAGCAATGGCTTCCGCATCTTGATTGTTCTTGACAGCACTGAGCACAGCCTGTCCCAATTTTTTGCCATTAGCATTAAAGACTACGTAGAGTGCGTAAATACGCTCGATGCACACAGCCAACGCAACAACGGAAACCGCTGCTATTGGCGTCATCCAGATTCCACCTTCTGTAAAAAAACTTGCAAAGCCAGCCATTGTTTTTCCCTCTTAATAAAACCAATTTTTCTCAAACAATGCGAGAATTATGTAAATGCTTGTTCTTCAAACTTCAAAAACAACAGTTGAACAACTCAACCACATAATAACAAATTTTTTTCATTTCTCTTTATTTTTTACCTAATTTAATCAATTTACAAATCAAATAAAAAATCCAATTAAAATGAAAACCTAACTTTCTTTCAAAAGTCTCCACGATCTACTTCAAAAAGCCTGCTTGTTCTAATATCTTGTTTTATTTTGGCGCTTGCATCAAATTTACTCACTTGAGTTTCAACATCAACCGAAGCTCTAGAGAGCAGTATCATTTCTCCTGGCTCATCTTTTGTACCTTGAACCTGAGAGGTTCCAAGCTCTACTACTGGAGCACTAAATAAGGTTGATGCAACAAGCAGCGCAATAAAATTTAATAAAAGCATATACTTTAACTTCATGTTTTTTCTCCGCTAACTAAACAGACAAACTATGTCAATGGAGACTTTATTTTTAAAAAGCCTTTTTGTTTTTTTAGTTAAATTTTGATGATCATTTTCAATTGTATTTTCCTATTTCGCTAACAAAGTGTATTTTTTCTCAAACTTAAGGTGTTTTCTCTTCGAGCTTGTCGTTTTCACTATCAGTCTCTTTGACTGGCTCCTTAGAATTTTGTTCTTCAACTTCGTCTGAAGTACCTTGTTCAGATTGCTCAGCCTCTGCTTGTATACTGTCTTTTTGGGTTTCTATTTTTTGTTCTAAATCTTTTAGATAGCCTTCAACTTCTTTACGTCTCTCTTTACTGATATTTGCACCCTCAAGATACTTTTTAAAATAGCTTTGTGATTGCTCTAATCTTTCCAACTCATTCAATCCATCATGCTTTAGATCATAAAAAAGTAGACCGAGATTTAAGTTAATATCTTCATCATTGGGGTTAAGCTCTCGAGCTTTGTCATAGGCTGATTTGGCTTTTTCAAATTGTTTGGCTGCCGCATAAGCATTAGCTAAATGCATAAAATTTCTGTATTCGGAAGAGAAAAGCTCAACGAGACGCTCAAGTTCCGCTATGCTTTCCTGCACTCGCCCTCGTTTAAGCAATAACAATCCATAACTTTCTAGTGATTCTTGCGTTGGTCGAAACTTTACTGCCAAACGATAAGATTCCAGGGCGTCGTGAGTTTGTTCTAAACGTGCATAGGTGTGCCCCTGCCACAGATAAAGCTCTCCATAGGAAGGCGCCAATTCTATAGCATTCTTCAAAACCCATCGAGCTGCAGCATATTCCTTTCGTTCAAAAAAAATCCTAGCCATGATAAAGAGCGCTTCAATATTTTCTGCTTGATATTCAAGTACCAATCGTGCTTGTTTTTCAGCGCTGGTAAAATCTCTTTCTAAAAAAGCTAACAGGGCAGCTGCCGAATGAGCAAAAGCTTCTTTGGGGAACTCATCGAGATAATTTTTTACCAATGCTTGAGCACTTTCCTGATCGTTTTGCTTGATCTTGCTGACTATCGCATTTTCTAAACAGGCTGGCTGAGTTTTGTTGATCTTTAGACAGGCTAAATAATTTTCTTCAGCCTGCCGTAAATCCCCCAAAGCCTCAAATGCTACTCCCCGGTTATAGTACGCTTCATAAAATCCCGGATCTATTTGCACAGCCTTGGCGAATTTATTTTCTGCATTCTTATTTTGGCCTCGTTCGAGCTCTTCTGCTCCTTCCTTAAAATAAAGGAAAGCTTGAGCTCTTTTTCCTTCTGAAATCTCAGTCAAATTATCTGGTTTAACTTGGGGCTTGCTCGAAACACAAGCCATCTCGCATAAAGCAATCATGCCTATCAATGATAAAAAGGTTATTTTTTTCACTCTGCATTCTCCTCTTTCACTGTTTCCTGAGTAACTGGAGAAATTTCTTCCACCTTTTCTTCATTGTTCTGCGGCTGCGGTATTTCTACTGCTTTTTCAACATCCGGATCCTTCTCTGCCTGATGCAATTCAAAGGCCATTCTTCCCGTGCTCAACATACGCCCTTTGCCAATAATCTCACCCCAAACAGGCTTTTCAATCACATCACCTATGCGCGGATATTTCCCAGGTTTCAAGCGATTAAGCGCTACTTGAATTTTATTGATCATCTGAGATGGCGCATCATAGGCTTCAAGAGCAATCTCATAGGCCTGAGCATCAGCCGATACGGCTTTATCCTCCAATATTACTGCTCTATCCTCAAGCAACACAATATATTCGTCGCAGGCAAAATCATCAATAACAGCTACATCTCGTGGGCATGGAGCTTTAAGCATTGACTTAGCGAGATGTTCATAAAGGGCTCCTACACGATAAAGGCTTTCAGCATTGGATAGCGGTTGCGCATATTTTTTAATGATTGCTTCATTTTTTGCTGTCAGTTGAGTCAGTTTTTTCATCATGCCTGTAAGCTGAGAGGCTTGCGCCTTACCACTACGAGCATTGATGGAAAGTCTTTTGAAGGCATCTTGTTCGGGTTTTTCCAAAAACAGCTGAGCTTGCGATGCAAAATGCGCAGCTATAGGAGATTGAAGCTTATCTGAATAGAGTTTCACGCATGATTGATAATGAGTTTTTTGTAAATTTTGGTAGCGTGTACGCTCGACCGGAGATTTTGTTTTCACAATAAGATCGCCGTAACTATCGCCGATTTGAGCATGCGCCTCAATTATAGCCGGAATTTTATCATTTTGTTTTTCATACTGCTTAATGAACTGACTCAAAATAGTAATCTGTTGCTTAATATCGCCCTGTTTTTTGTACATCAGAGCAGCGCTCAGAAGAGCATCAGGTGCTTCTGAACGAGCAGGGTATTTTTTAGCAAAAGCAACAAAGGCCGCTGTCGCATTCTTTAAATTTCCCGCAGCTTCAAAGAGAAGTGCCTTGTTGAGCATTGCATCTCCCGCAGCTTCTGACTGAGGATCTGCTTTAACAATGCCGTCGTAGGCACGAGCGGCTTCATCGAATTTGAGCATTTTCTCAAGCGCGAATGCTTCTTGAAAGCGGGCACTCTTTGCATATTGGCTCTTAGGATATTTGCTATAAAGCTCGCGATAAAGCGGAAGAGCTTCAGTGATAACTCCTGACTCTGTGACAGCACGAGCAGAATTAAAAAGCATGATGTCTGCATAGGGGTTGTTGGGATCTTCTTTAAGCAGCGTTGCAAATAATTGTGCTGACTCACGATATTTAGCTTTGGATTCTGTCAACTGATTATTTTTTTGCAGTTCATGCGCTTCTTCAAAAACCGAGCGAGCAATTTTAAATTGGGCATTTTTTTCGATCCGGGTAAATTCTTTTTCACTTCCCCCAAGCTTTTGCTCTTTGAAGTGCCTGGATAGCTCAATCACGCGACTCCATTCATTTTTTGCAATAGCATCATCGAGCACTAAGCGAGCTGCAACCGAAGCTGCTTTTGATTGTGGATAGCTATCAATAATAAAAGCAAATCTCGATAAAGCTTCATCGTCATGACCATAGACATAATAAAGAGCTGCAGCATGAAACAAAAACACTGGAACTTGTGGGTCATCAGGCGCAAGCTTTAGAAATTCATCAATGGCTGCTAAATATTCTAGACCAACTTCAGGAATTTCTTCCTTTTTCTCTCCACGTTGCTTTGAAGTAAGAGCATCAAAATCTATGCTTTTAAATCTTTTTTCCAAAGCTTCAGATTGCAAAACATGCCGATAGGTAAAAACAATGTTATAAATCGCATCGCGCCTATAATTTTCAGGCATGGGCAAAGGATAGTTGATCAAGAGCCTGTATGCATCAAGAGCAAGCCTAAAGCCTTCAGCCTCTGCCATTGATTCGGCAAAATAAAACAGGGCTTTGTGAGTATCATCCCGTTCGGGGTACTGCTCGATATAGCGAGCATATAAAATCGCTGCCTGCTTAAAATTTTCTCGGCTTTTTTCAGGGTTACTTTTCTTAAGCTCTTTTCCTTGCCTGTGGTGATAAACAGCTAAGGACAACATAGCATCACGCACAGCCTCACGAGAAAATCTCTGGGCTTCAATATTGTCTGCCATGGCATTATACCAAACGCTGCCCTTGCCATAGCGTTGGATCAAAGCTTCATTTTCACTACGAGCCTCTTGATAGCGGTGCGCGTCGTTTAGAATATCTACAATTTGAATGGCGAGCCTGGGATTATCTTTGTCATTTGTATTTAAATCGATAATGGTTCTAAGCGCTAAAATGGCGCCATCACTTTTAGACTCATCGAGCAGCTGAGATGCAAGCTCCACTAGTATATCGCGAAAATACTCGGGAGGCTTGCTTAGTCCGCCGTAGTAAGAAATGACCCGTTTGGCTAATTTTAACCCTTCCCGTTCAGCAAACTCACGTTCTGCTTTGGCTTGAACATTTTTTTGCTTAGATATTTTTAGACTGCCTTCGGCATACATTTTTTCAGAAAATGATTTAACGATGTAGCGGATGGCTTCGGCCCGAATCGAAGCAAGTCGATTATTTTTATTGAGTTCAACTATTTTGCTAAATTGAGCGATAGCCTGATCATAGCGATTAGATTGGAAATAAGCCCAAGCAGATTTATAAACGGCCTTTTCATAAAGAAGTGACTGAGTATTTTTTAATACTCGTGCATATGCATTAAGCGCGTCATCGTATTCGTCTAGATCATAAAAATATTCCCCTAAACGAAACCATACTTCATCAACATATTTGCTTTTGGGAAAGCGAGCAATAAGTTCCTGAAAACGATCCGATGCCTGATAGAAATCTCCCTCATACCACAGAGCAAGACCAAGCAAATAATAAACACTGTCCATAAAACGAAAATCTGGATATTCTTTGAGCAAGCGTTCATAGACACTAATGGTGCGAGAAAAATTTTCTTCGGGATATTCTACGTCTTTCCTGCCCTGCTCGCGCGCTGCACTGTAAGCTGCAAGTTTTTCAAAATAACTTTTTTCATCTACCTCGAAATAGCTCAAACCCAAAAAATACAATGCATCTTGTACCCGAGCGCTGTGAGGATGATATTTCAAAGCCTGTTCATAGCTTTGGATAGAATCATTCAAAGCGTGCTGAAACTTAATATCTGTATCTCCCAACTTTTGCTCGCCATAAGATTGCAAGTTATCTCGAAATTTCTTGCTGAAAAGCATACGTACTTTTAAGGCAAGTTCTTTTTTATCTTTTATGGCTTTTTCATTTTCGCCCGCTGCTTTTTGCAACATAAAAAGTTGAATTGCGCGCTCATCTTTGGGAACAAAATTGGGCTCTATCTCCTGCATGAGTTTAATTTCAGCAGTTTGTTGCTCCATTTGTGCCGGGAAATTTTTATCAGCTTCGGATTTTTCTGGACTACCTACAATTTCTGTGGGCTTTTCTACATTTTGTCGCGCCATCAAAAATGAGGGACTCAACAACAGCCCAATGCAGCAACTTAATTTTTTCAGCGACGACCTATGCTTCATAAAGCCCCACCTTCATCAAGCAAAGAGAGATCACGCTCGAACTCATTAATTTTTTTGGTTTGATATTCACTATTAGATTTTATTTGCGTTTTTAGATCGTGCATTTCTTCCTGCGCCAATTCAGCACGTTGAAATTCAGCTTGAGCCAAAACTTTATTGATAAGCTGAGCAACTCTCAGGTTGATATGACTTTGCTGGTTTTTTACCATCAATTGGTATTCTTGCTCGAGCATGCCCTGCTCTCTTTGAGCGCGCACAAGCTCAGAAATATTTTCTCGATTTTTTTTGGCGAGTGCCACAAGTTCATTTAAGCGCGCATGGCTTTCCTCTATGGATAACTTCAATGCACGAATTTCAAAAATCTCAGGTACTCCTTTCAGCAATGATTCAGGAACCCCAGGAAAAATTTCATTAACTAAACTTTTTTGAGATGAAAAATTGAGCATTAACGATGGCCATATCAGGCCTTGCCCCTTTTGAGACACTAAATTTTGATACACAGGTCGAAAATGTTCGATAAGTTGCGCATAAGCGAGGCGCCCTTCATCATAGCGTTTGCTCTTAACGTATAAAAAAGCCATCCAGGTATGAAGTTTTGGTTTTCGCCAATCGATGACGGTAGTTTTTTGATAACGCTCAAGAGCACTCAGAGCTCTTCCTATAGCCTGCTGCGCTATTTTATATCGTTCTTTTTGATTCATCTGAGCATAGATTCCCTTCCCTAAAGACGCCATCTCAGATCGCAAAACCAAGGTCCGGATAAGTTCAGAAATAGCCGTCTCTCCTACGGGACCTATGAGGGGAACCTTTTCATAAGTATCAAGAGCTAAATTAATTTGATCGCTGCTTACATAAACGCGCGCTAGAGCAATAAGAGCCATCGGTTTTATAGAATAATCCTCTGTGCTTATGGCTGGCTGATTTCCAATTTGACTAAATATTTCGATGGATTTTTGAAAATCTTTTTTATCAACATAACTAGCCCCTATCAGGTATTGGGCGCGGATATAAAATTCATTTCCTTTGGGAATTAGATTTAAAAGCTCAATAGCTTTGTTTTCATAATTTTCATCATAGAGAGCTTTGCCCAATGCATAATCCATAACGGCAGGAGTTCTTTTATGATTTTTTTTATATTCGTTATATTGATGAATCGCGTTCTTCGTATCGCCCTGTAACAACTTAATCTGGAAAAATCTTAGGTGAATCGTGGAGGCTTCTTGCGCAAACATACCAACAAGTTTTTTATAAATTGATTCAGCTTCGGCATAACGCCCAAGATAAAATAACGACTCAGCCAAGATAAATTGTTCATTAAGACTATAGTTAGTTTTTTTTTCTAACAGCAAAACTGTCGAAAAATAATCTCCTCTAGAAAACAATATTTGCGCATAAGCGCTATCTCTTGCCACTGTTTTATTGACAGGCTGCGAAAACCCAATGCTTGAAGCTAAGGCAACAAAACTAAAAGCCTTAAGATAGTTTGATCTTTTTGACTGGGGCAATAAACTTAACACCGCTTACTCCCCCGCTTTTTTTGCTTCTTCAGAATTATCCAAAGTTTGAGGACTTTCCATCACTTGATCAGAATTCTTGGGTTGCTCAGACTGTACCTGGGGCTGAGATATTTTTTTGTTTTTTTCTGCCGCAACTTCGATAGCCTTAAGCTCTCTGCAGCTTTTCTCAGGAAATATGGCGGAATCATTGGTGCCTTTAATGACCGAGCTTACTCGTGCGTAACGAGCGTTATAGGGATTGCGGCGATTGCCCCCATCAGGCATAGCAATCAAATTAACCAAGCTTGTCTGACCACTGCGAACAAAAAACTCTCTCTCAAATGAGAGACGAAATTTATAGGTTGGCCCACCCTGAACGCGCGTCTTTTCACCAAAGAGCAATGCTACATTGAGTTTGTGCCGCCCTTGAGCCAAAGGAGCTTTATAAACAATATTTTTCTCCTGCTCTTCATTGTGTTCTTGTTGAGACAAAATAGGAAGTCCATCAATGCTCAGATTTTTCGAAAGCAAATGATAATGGGAATTATCATCGTTCACATAATCAATAAGCAGTTGTCCCTGGTTGAGCACTTCCTCTTTGGATACAAGTGGCGCACCAGGCAAAAATATTGGCTTGGCCACAGGATTGAAACGTATACTTGGACTACGATAATCTTTCACTGAGAATTTTTGCGATTCAAAAAGCTCAATGTCAAGGCCAACTTCATAACCATCCCGAGTACTGATAGTAAGCTGGTTTTCGATATTTTCTATTTTATTCAACCCTTTAAATTTATTCAGCACATCATTTCTTAAACGTTGAACTTTTGCTTTTACTATTACTTCATGACAGCCCGAAGAAAGCGGCGAAAAATAAATTCGTTGATTATTGCGAGGGAGCCCGTAGTTATTTTTTCCCCCCTGAGAAACAAGTTTTTTATCCACCCATATTTCAGTAGATATGAGCTTGTATTGGGCTTGCGGCATTGCATTGAACATAGACATGCTCAGATAAAAAGCCTCATCAAAAACTTGTTTTTCTCTCTCTTGCTCCTTTGCCAAAGCAAGATCAATCTTTGCCAAAAGAATGTCTTGCTCATTCAGCCGGTTTTTTAGTGCCCCAATCTTCGCTTTGATCAAATCAGATAGATTTGGCAGCTGAATTTTTTCACCAGAAGCCGTGATGATTTCTTTATCATCAGCAACCATTTGCTTTTGGGAGGCTCGATTCTCTTGCGCCTGTAAAACCTGTGTAACCAAGAATACAGAGGCGGCTGCTATCAAGCTCAGCTTTGAATTTAGCCTATTTTGACTGTGACTAACGTCCATAGATCTGCCCCTTGTCACTTGCTTGATAATATACCTGCGGGAATAGTATTTCCTCTTATTTTCATCATATGAAATCAATTAATTTAACGAAACATAAAACATCAAACTAAAACACTTAGATATGATGACCAATTTCAATCTTTTTATGTCGCACAATTCACCATAAAATAAAAATATAAAATATATCCCACACTATTTTTTCAGTGGATAATCGGCCTCAATCTAAAAGACAGATAAAAAAGCGCAAGACAGCACGATCTTAAAATCTTGTACGGCAAAAATATAAAAGCCTCTTAAAACGTTTGAAATTTGCTTAGCTGCTGACTTCTTGACGCATCATAAGTGCACGAGCCAGGCTTAATCGATCAGCAAATTGCAGATCTCCACCCACAGGGACTCCACTGGCAATGCGTGAAATTTTTATATCGAAAGATTGCGCCTGCTCACCAATAAACAGCGCAGTAGCTTCCCCTTCTACCGAAGAAGGTGTGGCAAGAATTAGTTCTTTAATATTATTTTGAGCAAGCCTTAAGGATAGTTCATTTATTCTCAACTCTTTTGGACCAATACCATTGATAGGAGTGAGGACTCCATGAAGCACATGATAAAGTCCTTTAAAACTTGCGCATGACTCAATGGCCATAAGATCTTGAATACATGAAACCACACAAACAATGCTATCGTCGCGCCCTGGCTTTGAGCATATACTGCACTGTTCAGAATAAGCTGTGAGATTACAGCATGTACGACATTCCGTTACATTTTGCGCAACCTCAACCAAACTTTCTGCTAGATTTAAAACCCGCTCTTTTTTTTGGCCTAAAAGATGAAGAGCCAACCTTAAGGCTGTGCGTTCACCAATTCCAGGCAACAATGTCAATTCCTTGATCAAGCGGGCTACGGGATCATGCGCCACTTTACAGCCCCAAACCACCAGTGAGAGCTTTCAAATGATCAGTCATCTGAGCTAGGATTTGAGTTGAGGCATCATTGATAGCTGATTTGATTACATCTTGAATAAAATTTTTATCTTCGCTCATCAGGGCATTATCGATATCAATCGACTCAATTTCGAAATGTCCATTCATTACCACCTTCACCATTCCTGCTCCTGCTTCGCCGGTGGCCTTGTTAGTTTTTAGTTTTTCGGACATATTCTTTTGCATCTCACCAGCATTTTTAAGCATGTCAAAGATTTTTTTGGGATCAAACATCATAGACTCCATTTGTTCATTCTAAATAATCACCTAATGGTATATTGGCTCATGGAAAAGGGATTTCAATACGTCAAAGAAAAACTAAGGCAGCTAAGCACAGATGCTGGCTGCTATCTCATGAAGGATTACGATAATCGTATCTTTTATATTGGCAAGGCAAAAAATCTTCGGGCCCGCCTTAAAAGTTATTTTTCGGGTCAGGATACCCGCATTTTCGTACAATTTTTAGAGCAGATGCTGGCTGATATCGATATCATTGTCGTTCGCAATGATATTGAGGCACTTGTACTTGAGCGAGAGCTGATTAGGAAACATAAGCCGCGTTTTAATATCATGCTTAAAGATGATAAAAATTACGCTCTATTAAAAATTAAGCGAGCTAAAGACAAAGGTCGCAAGCGTGATGTGTTTCCTAAATTAGAAATTGTACGAAAAAGTTCAAAAGATCAGGCTCGCTACTTTGGCCCTTATCCTTCTGCCTCAAGCTTGCGCACAACAGTTGAACTCATCAATAAATATTTTTTGCTTAGAACCTGTCCTGATCAAGTTTTAGAAAACCGCATTCGTCCTTGTATTCAATATCAAATTGGCCGTTGTATGGCCCCATGCATTTATCAAACAGAAAGCTATCAACAAGAAATTGAAAACGTGGCCCTATTTTTGAGTGGCAATATCAAAGACATCACTGAACGCCTCAGCAAAAAAATGTGGCAATTCGCCAAAGAAGATCAATATGAAGCTGCGGCAAAGGTTCGGGATCAGCTCAGCGCCATTAAAACTGCTATGACGAGCCAAGTGGTAAGCAACGTCAACCAAAAAAAGCATCAAGATATTATTGGGCTGAGCAGAATGGGGCCCCAAGTCAGCATCGTACGAATAAAAATTCGAAATGGTACATGGCACCACAGTGACAACTATAATTTCAGCGATCAGGCTTTTCCTAGCGAAGAGATCTTGCAAAGTTTTCTAGAGCAAAGCTACGAAAAAGATCCCGACATTCCTCACGAAATTGTAGTGCCTTTGGCCATCAATGATGAACTGATAGGGCTTAGTGAAATTTTAGAAAAGCAAGCAGGACGTTTGGTACATTTTATTTATCCTCAAAAAGGAAAATTTTTAAGACTGGTTGAGATAGCCAACAAAAATGCCCAGCAAATCTTAAATGATCAAATTGCAAGCAATAACGCCAATGATCGAGCTTTACTCGCATTGCAGCAGCGATTGAATTTATCCTTGAAACCGGTTCGTATTGAGTGCATTGATATTTCTTTGATTCAGGGAAGCGAGCCCTATGGTTCCTGCGTCGTTTTTATAAATGGTCAGCCTGATAAAGCGAGCTATCGCACTTTTAGCATTAAATCGGTAAGCGGCATGGATGATTTCGCCATGATTCACGAAGTTGTTTCACGCAGAATCAAACGAGGAATTGCTGATAATAATTTGCCGGATCTTTTGTTGATCGATGGAGGCAAAGGTCAACTTAAATCCGCTATCAAGGCTATCGAAGAAGCAAATATCATTGTTAGTAAAGATTCATTGTTCGTTGCAGGTATTGCTAAAGCACGAACTCAAAAAGACTCTCAAGACTCAAACTCTATAAATGTCGAACACAGCGATGAAAGACTATTCGTGCCAAATGAAAGCGAACCCATTATCTTGGAAGCTCATACTTTTGAACGCTATCTTGTTGAACGCATTCGAGATGAAGCTCATCGCTTTGCCCTAGGCGCTCACCGAAAAAGCCGTAGCAAACGCACCCTGCACAGCGAATTGCTCGATATACCAGGAATCGGGAAAAAGCGTGCTGTCACGCTATTGCGGCACTTTGGCAGCGTAAAAAATATCAAACAAGCGCAAGCATCGGAAATTGCTCGCCTTATTCACATAAGCGAAGAAAAAGCACACAACATGCTTAAGCTTTTAAACTAAAACCATTTTTGCTTTGGCTTTTTTAGCTGTTCTTTCATAATCTTTTATGATGCTTATTAACTTTTTCTATCGTTTTATTTTTCTACATAGTTTTTACAGAAAAAAATTCAGGCGCGCTGCAGATGATGTAAGTGTATTAACATCATCTCCGGCATAAATGCTGGGAAATTCCCCGCCCCACTCAGACAAGACTATTTCAGCCTGCAGGCTTAGAGCTGCTACCCCACCGCCAAGATGTTTATGTAATCCCTGAAATAACTTAACTATTCCATTACCTCCCCAAGTAGCAAATCTAAAATAAAGCAAGCTTTTTTAACTAACCAGTAGAAAACGGTTAAAATTACCCGTAAATTCTCCAAAGAAATAGCTTAAAATTCAAAACTATAGCCCTCATTAACATAAGCTATTTAATACATCATAGTTAACGAAATCCTTCATCAAATAATGAGTAAAATATGAATTTAAAAAACATTAATTTTCAACTAATTTTATCTGTTTGCATCAACTTAATATCTACTCAGTCTTTTGCCATGAATTATTTCTCCAGTTGGTTTTCTGATAACTCTGGGCCAAAAGCAGAAGAAAATAATGCAGATGAACAGAGTATATCGGCCAAATTCATCGATGATAATAGTGACTATGCCTTTGAAGGTAAGAATCGAATATTTGAAAATTACTCGACAATAATTGAAGATTACAACCCAGATTCTAATCCTGAAGATATACATGTCAGCATGACTCCTGAGGAAATCGATGATAGACTAAATGAAGCTTTCAGTAATTTTGAGTTCAATGAACTTAGCAAAGTTAATTCTGAAGAGGAAAATAACAACGCTGAAGAGAAAAATAATAACGACGATTTTATATCAAAAAGTTTTTTTAGTGTGCCTAAGTTTAATTCTCAAGTACAAAGTTCTCACTTGGAAGACTCCAACTTGAACCAAGATTTTATGGGCGAAACTTCAGAAGACATAAATGTTCTAAAACAAAGTTTTTGTTTTAAAAATATTTCATTAAATATTGAGCACGATGTAAATAATGAAATCGAAAACAATCATAATCTAGATCTTTTTGATGAAAAATTAGATAACGATTTTGAACTTGGGATGGAAAACGGTTTTTCTAACTCAATTTTTGAAAATCCCTTAGAACAAAGTCTTACTGATAAAGAATTCGCATCGTTAATTTCAAAAGAATATTTTCCTGAAGAAGATTCTTCTGATGAAGAATTTCATAGTCAACAGGATGCTCTTTCTGCTGAGGTTAAAATAGAATCTTTGTCTTCATTTTTGCCAACTTTTGAGCCTAGCGAAAGCAATAATGATTCTTTAATATCATTTCCAACAGCCAAGGAGTTGAGTAAATCTGCTCTAAAAAGAATCGCTTTTTTTCAAACTGCGGTCTATGACGCAAGAAGAGAAAGCATTATCGGCAGCATTAACAATGCAAATAATAATTTGAATGTTCATGAAAAAATATTTTTTAGAGTATTTAAAGGTATGCGAGGTGGAAAACCCCATGAAGCCGGAATCGTTTTTCTCAAAGAAAACCGCATTTACATAGTTTATAAAGGGACCGAGAACAGTTCAGATTGGATGAAAAATTTGAGTGCTTTAAATGTTAAGCTAACTGTAAATAAATATGGCGAAAAATCATCAAAAAATGCCCTGATTAATGTGGAGCTCCATCAAGGTTTTACCGAAGCATTTTTGACCTCGTGGATTAATGTGCAAAAAGCCATAATTCAGGTAACCAAAGAATCGGGTAAAAACTTAAATGATTTATCATTTATTTTTGCCGGCCACAGTCTAGGCGGAGCGCAAGCTACCATCGGTGCTTTAGCAATAATGGGGTACAGTATTTTAGGGCAACCGATTGGGCAGCTCAACCGTATTACTAACCAGGTAAAGTTAGTGACTTTCGGTGCCCCAAAAGTATTCCTTACTAACTCAAGCAAACAAGTTGAAGAGCTGATTGGCCGCGACAATATCATTAGATTTGTTGAAAAAAATGACCCAGTTACCAAAGTTCCTACTGGAGTAATCTTGCCCTATTTGCACATGGGTATAGAGCATGTTTTTAGCGCTGATAATATAAAATCTAAAGATAACAATTGGAATAATCAAAATAAGAATATTTTTGGGAAAATGATTAATAAAGTTGGTCAGGCCGTGTCTAGCCCTCTAATTTCCCATAGCAACCAAACTTACTTTAAATATATGAACCATTATTTTAGAGGCCTAGAGACCTCTAAAACTGAACCAATATCACATGAATACAACCCAAAAATTTACAAACATAACAAAATTGAAGATCATAATTTTATGTTTATGCAATCACAAATGCTTAACTATTAATTTTTCACACATTTTCATATAAAAAAGGCCTGTTCTTTTAACAGGTCTTTTATTTTAATTTATCCTGCCCAAATCACACTTATTGTTCATTATAAATTAGCCTGAGTTTCCCTAAAAATAATTTTATAAAGCAAACAGACTTAACATAAAAATTTTGCTCTCCAGTTTTACTCTTTCCTTTATCTGTCATGCCGCGACCTGCTCCCGATACCCACTAATGACTTTAGTTCAGGACTGCCCCAGGTAAAAATTTTTAATCTTTATTTGCTGTTCTGTGACCAATTTTAAAAAATATGAATCGTTCGTTCGTATTTTTTAGTCTTAGAGGTCGCAATGAATACCTTTATTCTACGAAAGTTTTGGTATGGAGATTTTATAAAAGAAACCAAAAACATATTTGGGATTTCATTTCCAATAATGTTTTGCAAAGTAGGCTTTATGAGTATGGGCATTGTAGATGCCGCAATGCTTGGAAAATTGGGTATCAACGAACTTGCTGCAAGTGGAGTAGCACGATCTTTTTTCTTACCGCTATCAGTTTTTTTTATGGGGATTTTATTTTCTATCGATGTTTTTTCATCTCATGCCTTAGGAGCAAACAGAAAAAAAGATATAGAAAAAATATTTTTTTCCGGCATGCAAATGGCTCTTTTTTTATCGGCACTATTTTTTCTACTAACGCTTATTCTCTCGTTTGCCATTCCTTTTTTAGACTTTGAGCAACACATTATAGAATGCGCAAAAAAATACTTATTTTATCTTTCCTTCGGCACTCCTTTTTTAATTTTTAATTTAGCTATTCAAAGATTCTTACTTGCGCAGAAAATAATTACCCCGTTTATCGTGATAATCGTTGCATCAAATATTGTTAACTACTATTTAAACAAAGCGCTCATCTTTGGCGAATATGGTTTTAGTGCCTCCGGAATTATAGGGGCCGCTCATGCAACAAATATTTCAAGAATATTTGTATTCGCTGCATGTGTGGGTTTATGCGCTTATTACTTTTTGGTTATCGAAAAAGGCCTCCTTCACATTAAAAATTTATTTGCCTTTGATAAAAAAGCTATTTTAAAAATGTTTTGCTTTGGCATTCCTGGGGGAGGACAAAGAGTTTTAGAGATTGCACTGTTTTCTCTACTCACTCTCTTCTCTGCCCAGCTGACGGTCTCTGAGACCGCAGCTCATCACGTTGCCATGATCATTTTAAATTTTTGCCATAATTTCCCATTGGCACTTTCCAGCACTGCCATTTTGCGCATCGGTGGATTAATCGGCAACGGACAAAATGAGAAAGCCAAATACTCAGGCTACTGCACCATATTTTGGGGCACAACATTCATGATTGCTATTTCAAGCACTCTATTTTTTATGCCTGTCTCTGTGCTCAGTATTTTCACAACAGACCCTATGGCAATTATTTCAGGCGAAAAAATTGCATGGCTATTAGGCTGCTGTCTTATTCTGGATGGTTTCCAGGGCTGTGCTATAGGAGCATTGCGAGGAGCAGGCGATAATAAGCTTTCATTTTACGCCAGTATTATCGGCTATTACCCTATAGCTTTGGTGCTCGCCTACCTACTATGCTTTTACTTGAAGCTTGGAATAAGCGGCCTTTGGTGCGGACTTTTGTTTGGCTTTGCAGCAGTTTCTTTCATAGTCATTTCGCACTGGATAACTTTTAAACCAAAGTTGATTTTAATTTCTAACGAAGGAGATCAGGAATAAAACTGTTTCTTACTCTTTCCACTTAATAGAACATCCCATGGAAGGATGTTGTTTTTGAGGAGCCTCTTTGCCGTCAAGCAATTGTTCGATGGCATGGGCAAGTTCCCGCTGGCTAACCTGGCTCTCATCATCCCACGAATCATCCAAGCGACCGTGATAATAAAGCACGCGCTTTTGATCAAAGAGATAAAACTCAGGTGTGCACAGGGCTGAGAATGCTCGTGCAACGTCTTGCTTTTCATCTACCAAATAAGGAAAGGTGTAATTTTTTTGCTGCCAACGATCTAAGAGTTTTTCTTTGCTGTCTTCGGGATAAGCATCGGCGTTATTTGAACATATAGCAACCACTTGAATCGATCGGTTTTCAAACTCGCGAGCAAGGGCAAGCAGACGATCTTCAATGGCTTTGACGTAAGGGCAGTGATTACAAATAAAAGTAATCAACAATGCTTTGGCATCCCTAAATTCGTCTCGAGAATAATTTTTTCCATCAACACTTTCAAGATGAAAATCAGGGCAGGACATTCCTAAGAGGCTTGCAGCAGACTTGAGTAACACCATAATTATTCCCTCCTTACCATAGATAAACTCTCTTCGGATCATTAAGATCAAACCCGTTATTCGACTGGATAAAATCACAGATATTAAGCAATGGATAGGCACCAAAGATGACAGGATGATCACTCCGATGAGTCGCCACCTTAGGAGGATAGAGTTTTATATCGTGATTGCTGACACGAATATCTGTCCCCAAAGAATTATCACCAGCACCATTCAGCTGATAATCTTTGAGTTTATTATTTAAAATCAACTGCGCTTTGCTATTTTTTTTATTGTTAAAAGAAACAAAGAGGGCTCCTCCTCCAGCAATCTGCCCTGAGCGATTTTCAATAAAAGTGTTAGTACTCTCTATGCTATAGAGCGACGATGAAAATGATTTGGCATCAAGAGCCAAGGCTCCTCCAAAAATATTGGCATAATTTTTTTTGAAATGAGTATTTTCAATAACAACTTTTCCTTGAACATTGCCAAAAAATGCAGCTCCTCCATGGACGCGGGCTCTATTTTCTAAAAATTCTAAAGCGTTCAAAGTGACAAGTGAATTTTCTTTTTGAGAAATTATGGCAAGCGCGCCACCGTGCAGGCCGGTGCTTTGATTCTTTTTAAATTGCAAATCATTGAGTGAAAGCTTTGCTTTAGTATCAGCAAAATAGAGAGCTCCTCCATAGGAGAGAGATTTATTTTCACTCAGTTTCGAACTTTCAATAAAAATATCTTCTCCTTGTTTACTAAAAATTGCTCCTCCCACCTGATAGGCCTTGTTATCACTAAAATTTCCATTTTTTATCAGAATATTTTTGGAGTTTATTAGAGCAACAGCTCCTCCAAAATAAGCCTCGTTGCTTAAAATATCCGCATCAAAAAAATCCACTTTCAGCTCACTGCTTCTCACAATACTCAAAGCCCCACCGCTAGAGTTTGGCACATTTTTTCCCCCATTTTTCACTAAAGACAACTTAAGCAATTCTATGTTTTTACTGTCTTCGACATAAAGCCCTGCACCACTCGGCCGCTCACAATCGGATGAGAAACTATTATTTTCAAATCGCACATCAGACACCACACTATCAGAAACTTTTTTAAGAAATACTGCACCTCCCAATTGTGATTCTCCTCGATAAATTAATACATTTTTTAATGAAAGCTGCTTAAGGTTTTGGCCAAATAATGCTCCTCCTTGAGCAGTAGAGCCACCACTCAAAGCTTTGTTATCAAACCATCCACCACCACTGATAAAGAGATTTTCTACGGCAGCAGCATAAATGAATCCACCACTTTGAGATTGATTTCTTTGGGCTATCAAATCATTTAGATAAATATTTTTGGCATTATTAATAAAAATACCGGCTCCTTGCCCCAAAGCACATCTATTATCGACAAATCTGCAATTGTAAAAATAAATATTTTCGATCCTATCATCAAAATTGCCAGAAATTTTCACGGCGCTCGCACCTGTGACATTTCTAAAAATAATGTGGCCAGAAAAACTTATATCATTAGAGTTTCCACTGATAGTAAGCAAAGGCTTTGCTTGATGTTCGCCGTCAAGAATAACCCAATCTTTTTCCAAGAATTGATGTGGCTCTTTTTCTTGCTCTTCACCCGCCTTATAACCTCCCACAAAATGCAGGTTTTGTTTATTTTTTATGCTGAGGTTTGGGCTCTTGTACACACCAGATGCAATTATTATCGGCTCACCTTGTGAAATATTGATAGCCTGCTGAACAGTTTTAAATGCTGTCTTCCAGCTTTTTCCATCAGCCTGCCTTGCTGTGCTTGCTTGATCAACAAAAATTCCTCTCAACTGCGCTTTATTTTTCTTGAGCAATTTTTTTTGCTTAATTTCGATAGGAGTTTTAAGTTCCTGTTCATTTTTTTTACACGCTCCACCACAAAAAGATATCGCAAGCACAGAGACTTTCAGTAAAATCAAATAGTTATTGGGGCAAAACCAGCTCATCACTTTCTTCCTAAATTAAAAATATTTGTGCTCAAGAAAATTTATGTTGTTTTCTGACAGCTTAGAAAATGAGCGGCAAGAGGTTTATGCCTAGGACTATAATTTTCTATTAACTATCAAAGTATTAGCCCTGATTGACACCTATTAGTTTATAGATAGCATAGGACCACTATGAAAAAGATACTATTACTACCAACCATCTATTTAGCATCAGTAACTTTTATATCTTTTACTGTTTTAATAAAGCCATTTCTAAAAAAAACAAAAAACAAAAACCAAGATTCATATAAAAATCTTCAAAAATTTTTCTACCTTTCTAAAAGATAAAAATAGCTTTACTGCCCTTTTGTCATCCTAAAAAGTCCGTGCTAGCTCGGCTTTGTCTTTTACTTTTTGGGATAAAATTGTGACTAAAGCAAAACTCGACGATAATACCGTCTATTTGATTGATGGTTCAGGCTATATTTTTAGAGCCTATTTTGCCGTGCGCTCACTTCACTCGAAAAAAGGTATTCCTACCAACGCTGTTTATGGTTTTACCACTATGCTCTTAAAATTATTGCGGGAGCATCAACCAAAACTGCTGGCCATTGCTTTTGATCGCAAAGAGCCTACTTTTCGTCATAAAATTTATGATGGCTATAAAGCCAATCGTCCTGAACCGCCAAAGGATCTTGTCCCTCAGTTTGATTTAATTCACCAAGTTGTCGATGCCTTTAATATCAAACGCCTGAGCATGGCTGGATTTGAAGCAGACGATCTGATTGGAACAGTAGCAAAAAAATATCGCGATTTAGGGCACGAAGTAGTCATTGTGACAGGAGATAAAGATCTCATGCAGCTGGTGGGCGATAATATTTTCTTGCTCGACGAGCTAAGAGCCAGTCGCAACGGCACTGAAGAACTTATCAACAGCCAAGAAGTTAAAAATCAGCTCGGGGTTTCACCTGAACAAGTGATAGACCTACTCGCTTTGGCTGGGGATACGTCAGACAATATTCCTGGTGTTGCCGGAATCGGTAAAAAAACTGCTGTTGAACTCATCAATGAGTTTGGCCCCTTGGAAAAAATTCTCGAGATGGCTCCTCTCATAAAACAAAAATCACGTCGAGAAAAAATAATTGATGGCCATAATATGGCACTTTTATCAAAAAAACTTGTACAGATTGACTGCGACGTCGATATTGATTGTTCACTATCAGATCTCAAATACGATGGCATCGATCAAAAAAGAGCCAAAGAGCTTTTCACCGAACTTGATTTTAGTCGTTTGCTTCATGATAAGTATCTTTTTAGCCATGCAAGCGAGCATGCTTCTGCATCGTCAAAAGATGCCAACGTGGATCGCTCACTTTACCGTTCGGTATGTAGAACTGAAGAGCTCGATAAACTTCTGCGCGATATTGCGCCCGTGAAAAAAATAGCTATCGATACAGAAACCGATAATATCAATGCGATCAATGCGCACTTGATTGGGATTTCTCTTGCTTGGGGAGATAACAATGCTGCCTATATTCCTGTGAATCACGAGCCACAGGCAATACCATCACAAATTGATGAAGCCTATGTAAAAGAAAAAATATCCCTTCTTCTTTCAGATCCAAATAAAATTTTTGTGGCGCAAAATGCCAAATACGACTACACAGTGCTTTTGCTCAACGGTTATGGAAATCTTGCTATTGGCGGTGATCCAATGTTGCAAAGCTATTTGCTTCACCAAGACAATGAGCGCCACAATCTTGATGACTTGAGCCAAAAATATCTGGAACATAAAACCATAAAATACCAAGACATCACCAAGAGTGATAAGACAAGCATTTCTTTTGCCCAAGTGGATTTAAAAAATGCCACTGAATATGCGGCAGAAGATGCAGACTTAGCGCTTAGACTAGAAAAAACTTTGCTTTCTGATGTTGAAAAAGAAAAACTTTCAAAACTTTATTTTGACGTTGAGCTTCCCCTCGAGCATGTACTCGCTCACATGGAAATTCAAGGCGTTAAGATTGACACACACAAACTAGAAATTTTGGATCGTGAGCTTAATGAGCAACTCGTCTCACTTGAAGAAAAAGCATATTCACTGGCCGAAAAACCTTTTAATTTGGCAAGCCCCAAACAGGTTGGGGAAATTTTATTTGATCATCTTAAACTTCCTGTGGTCAAAAAAACCAAGACAGGATTTTCTACCGATGTTTCTGTGTTGGAAAAATTATCGGAAGCTCATGAACTGCCAAAAATTTTGCTTGAACATCGCACCTGCTCCAAACTTATCAATACCTATGTCAACACTCTTCCCAAACTTATCAATGAACGCACTGGAAGAATTCACACTTCTTACAATCAATTTGTAACTGCTACTGGTCGGCTTTCATCGAGCGACCCTAACTTGCAAAACATTCCTGCTCGCACTGCGGAAGGAAGACGCATTCGCCAAGCTTTTATTGCCGAGCCTGGTAAGGTAATTATTTCGCTCGATTATTCTCAGGTAGAACTCAGGCTCTTGGCCTTGGTAAGTCAGGATCCAGTACTGCTTGATTCTTTTGCCAAAGATGAAGACGTCCATCGACGTACCGCAAGCGAAATATTTGACGTCCCCACTGATGAGATAACAAAAGAGCAAAGAAGCGCCGCTAAAACTATCAACTTTGGTTTACTTTATGGTATGGGTGTTCATAAACTAGCAAGCACACTGTCAATCTCTCGAGAAAAAGCTAAAAGCTATTTGGAAAAATATTTCATCAAATATGCAGGCATTTTGCGTTGGAAAGAACAAGCTTTGGCCCAAGCTCATAAAGAAAAAATGGTGCGCACATTGTTTGGCAGAAAACGTTCCTTAGAGGAACTTGCTTCGAGCAACAAAATGCTCATTGCTCGAGGAGAACGTTTAGCTATCAATACTCCTATCCAAGGAACTGCTGCTGATATTATTAAGAAAGCTATGATCGATACCGATAAATTTTTACAAACCTACCCTGATGTTCATCTCATCATGCAGGTTCACGATGAGCTGGTGATAGAGGCTCCCAAAAAAGATGCGCCTATCATCGCAGAAAAAGTTGCTCAAATTATGCGACACGGACATGGATTAGATGTGGATCTTAAAGTCGACTTTGCTATTGGAGACAACTGGGAGGCAGCCCACTAAGTGAGCTGCGCCCAACTGCAGCATATATTTTTTTGCAAGCAATTTATTTACTTTATCGCTTCCATCAAACGCTTAAACACCAAATCACTGATGTCTGGATAACGAAGCTCTTTATCAATATCTTTTATTCTTTCATCAATTTTTTTGTACTTCTCAGCCAAATCCTTTTTATCTGTGGTCAACAGCTTTTGAAATTCTTCCCTAAGCGTAGCGTAATCTCTTACTTTGGAAAGATAAGGATTGTCTAAGATGTCTTTCACTCTTTTTACTTTATCTTTTGCAAGCTTTAAAATGGTTTCGTAATCCCACTTAACATCAGGATTGCCTCCGGGTTGATAGTCCCCAAGAAATTCATCATATAATTGGCGATGCGGATGTGTTTTTTTCGATGGATCTGTTATCAATTTCACCCAATCAGCATTGGTTTTTGGAAAATCTGCATTACTTACTGCGCTCTCCAGCGTCACAACAAAATTTTCGGTCTTTCCTATATTTTGTAATATCTCATTTTTTTTACGGCCATTGGCACTTTCCGCATCAGCTTTAAAAAAAATTTCATGCTTTTTGGCCCAATCGTATGCTATTTTGTTAGCTTCTAACTTACTAAGTTCTTCTTTAAGCTTTTCTTGAAAAGCTTTGAGTTCATTTTTTCTCTGTTCAGATTTTTGTTTTTCTAAGTTTGGCTTAGGCACAACAGGCTTGGTGATTGACTGAGGATCTTTATCGACATTTTTGAATATATCTTCTTCGATTCTAGCTCCATCTTCCAAAGATATATCTTTTGTTTCAGTAAATTCATGATCTTGGCCACAAGCTACAAACACAAATGGCAAAACAAGAACTAATGCTAATTTGTTCATAGTCTTCCTTTATAATTTTTTATGACAAACCAGCCTGAGGCTGGTTTTGTTCATAAAAACTATATCGCCACTACATATTTTTCTTTACAGCATCGATAGCCCTATCAAAAAGTTGTTTTATAGATCCACTAACACTTTGATCGACCATCTGCTCTGCATCGGCCCAGTGCTTGTCACTTTGATCAAATATCCAACTATCAAATTGGGCTCTTGTCACATTCATGTCCAATAAATAGATATTGATCACAACGCCACCGCTTTTAATTTGTGCATAACCATTTTTAATTCCGATATCATCACGAAATTTTTGATTTTTATAATCAGCGATTGATCCAGAACCATTATCAAAAACCACAATATTATGTTCGCTATTATTTTGATTTTTAAATTGCAAAAGATAATCAATCACCAAAGGCAAAGGTGAGTTACCATCGCTCAGATCTTTGCGAATAAGAAATCCGTCAACGATAGGTACTTGCTTAGCAGCTACTGTTAGTGCTTGGCGTTTAAAGAGGCTTAGAGATGTAATATCTCGTGGTATTAAATTGGCAAATCCACCTAACAAACTGCTTACGGATAACTGAAAATTTGAGCTATTTACTATGCCATCTATCACACGCGCTCCTGCAGGATTTCTATGGGAGCATATTTGGGGAAGTTTAATGCTTGGAGCGCCATAACAATAAGGATTAGCATCAACACTAGCAACAAAAACAAAGCGATCCTGTCCTTGATCAGAAAATTTCTTTTCTCCTATATTTGCTTTTAATGCTTTTTCAAATGCTTGTCTTCGTTGACCATCTTCATCCAGCGCTAACCTTTTCAAAGCATCAATCTGTCCCTGGTCGCCAAAGAGCAAAGGCATGGCGTTAGTTATAAGTGAATCTTTGGTCGGAAAGGCTTTGTCGACATCTCTTTTAAAATTTTCTAAAGCCTTATCACCTTGGCCAGTCATATATAAACTTGCCGCTAAAGCACCGCCAGAGAGCCCCCAATAAAGGTCAAAAAGCTCAGGGATTTTTTTTCCTGCTGCCTGTTCAAATTTTTTGCTTAAATACAAAGAGGTATAAGCATTAAGCCCTCCTCCTGGTGCAACAGCGATATTATAGGAGCCGGCCTGAGATTGCCGATTATTTTTGCTATTCTTTTGGTTTTCAGAATTTTTTTGTTCATTGCCTGTACTGCTGTCACCACTGGACTTAGAGCTTCCTAAGGGCCAATCCCCACAAGCTGATAGTCCTACAATAAAGAACATACTAAAAAAAATTTTTTTAAACATTGGTTTTATCCTGTCATTACCATACTCCTGCTGAGTTTAGAGTATGCAAGCTATTTTTCAATAGCTGTTTTAACATTTTATAAACTAAGGGACTGCTCGCTCATACTCTTTTGTTTTTTTATAAAAAATTCGGCCAGTTGAACGGGAAAGGTCGATTTCTTTAATAAAATTAGCCCGAGAATCAAGTGCAGCATCAATACTGTCTAGTAGTAAAAGTCGCAATGATTCAGGACCTTCCTTGAGGGTCTCATAGTATTGCTGCCGATCACTTCCATGAATAATCGCTAGCTCATAGCCGCCTTGCATGAGAAAACTATTCATAAAAAGACGCCCAACCTTGCCACATCCATCTAGAAAGGGAAAAATTTGCATAAAATAAAAATGAAAGAGCACCGCCTGATTAATGGGATGCTGTGTACGAAATTCAGGATCTCTGGTTTTTTCACATAGCTCTAAAAGACGATCTTTAATCTTTTCTGGCTCACAGAGTTCATGAAAATAAGCGATATGAAGAGGAGTTTGACAACGCAGTTGGCCAGGCTCTTTTCTTGGTACGCTCGCAAATAAAGCTTCGTGAGTTGCCAAAATATTCTCTATGGTAACCTCAGCTGAACGATAGACTGCACTGTTATGCCTTACTCTGGCCGCATGATTAATAAATTCCTGCAGTTTTTTTCGATGATTACGGATTTCCTGCAGTACCCTGCTGCGAATATACTGAGCATCGGTATCGGTGCTAAAAACAGAACTTATTTCATCACCGCTCACCACTAAACCTTCAAGCGCTGAATCGTGAAAAATATATGCTTGAGCACAAATTTCATTAAATGCATGTTGTTCTTCGGGCTTGAGTGTATCCAACTCCATTCGCAATTGTTCGGTTTTTTCTTCTATTGAGTAGAAACGCTCCCTCACATCAAAATCATCAAAATCGAAAACCATTTGCCCCCCGAGCAAAAAGTGAGCGTATTTATTTTACGCTGTACACTAATGGTTTTGTTGAGTTTGAAACGAACTTGTTTTAAAAAAAAATTTAATTCTTTATCAGGCTTTCTTTAAGCCAACTTGGATCTGGGATAGGACCAACCATTTTACGAATAAAAGGGAGATGAGCCGAAAATTCCCTATGGCCATGATCAATGGCGTACTGAAAAGTTTTCTTTGTAGGTACCAAATTTATAGGAGAAAGTACTTCCCGAAAAAAAATAGTTAAGTCTGAAGCTTCATGCCCTACTCTGCTATTTTCTGTTGCAAAACGCATCAGGGGATAAAAAAGAATATGCCGATTAAATCCTGGACTAAAACTATCGAGCGCCAAAGCAAATGGATCGTAGCCATCGCATATCCCCTCGGCCACAGCATTGATAGCTTCCTGCATAGGCAAATTGTCGACAAAACCACCATCAATTAAGCGAAAAATACCTTCTTTAGCAAAAAGATTGCTCACCAAAGCAATCATACGAGGGTCGTTTCTCATAATGTCATAATGAAAGATACCTGGAATAGCGGCCGAAAAACCTATGGCATCAAGTACATCAAACTCCGCTGTCAGTTCATCTCCTCCAAGATAAACAGCTTTGAGAGGTTTTTGAGCGAAATCCAAAATTAGAGAAATAACAGATTTACTTTTCCTACTTTTTTCTTTGGGGTTTTCATCAAACGCATGCGCATAAGCAGCCAACTCTTCATCATATTCTTTTGACTGAGAGCAAAGACCTGCTACACATACCCTTAAAGGTATTTCAAGATCCTTAAGACGCATGAACCTGTCTTCGTATTCAAATTCGTGCCCCACTACATCCCGCAAATATAACCTGAAGGTGGCAGGTACGCCAAACCGGCTTGGCCCCGAATAACTCTGTGCAATTTTTCCCCATGAAGTTTTCTCTACTAGCGCATCAACACCATCAAAAGAAAAGTGCTTGGTTCGAGCTCGGTATGCTCCCAATATTGCTCCCATCGATGAGCCACTGATGACACTTGGAGTAATGCCGCTTTCTTCAAGAGCGTAAAGAGCACCAACAAAAACAAATGCAGTTCCTCCTCCACCGCTCATAGTCAATGCCAAAGGCCGTCTTCGTACTGCTTCGTCCAAAATTTCCGGAGTGAGCAGTGAAAACAACGACAATAAATCTCTGCGCTCTTTTTTAGCCAATACGGTAATACTCGGAAGAAGCTCTTTAATTTTTTCTTTGTTGATCCCGTTAAGCAATGCTTCAGAAAGTAAGGCATACAATTCAGCTCGATAACGATCGCTGGCATGCCCTAAAGAAATGTCAGGATTTTTAATTCGTGTTAAACGGGCAAGCGACAACGCCCACCGCAAAGACGCGCTATCATGAGTATCAAGCCAATCAGGTTCATCGCAGAGTAGGCGCACAATTTCACATTCAATTTGTTGGATTCTTCGACGTAATTGCCTACTAGCTCCATCGTTTAGATGTCCCATAAGCTATCCTTACTTATCAATTCGATTTGATAAAACTGATCTTCTTCCACCAAAACACAGGCCTTCGGTCTAGTATAGGCTCAGTTTTTCTAAGTTGCTAGAAGATGTACTCTTTCGAAAAGGTCAAATATTTTAACCAATAACCTGGTCTACAAGAATCCATCAATATTTTATCGTAGATTGACTGGACAAGGGATATATCCAAGGCTTTAGCAATGTAGTATAGGGCTTCTTTAAATTTTCATTGAGGAGAATAAAATGGGCGTTCACGGCCAATTAGGTTTATTTTCAACTGAATCAGCACAGCAGACATCGGTCATGGAAAATGCTCCTGTAACAAGCGCTTTATCTCTCGAAGTCACTTTTAATAACTCTCCCTCAGAAAATAAGCTCAGTCCAATTTTGGAATCTATTCGAAAGGAAATAGCTAAAATCAATGGAGAGTTAAAAAATTTTTCTCTTGTGGAAGAAAAACCTTGGTTTAAAAAAACATTCATTGCTCTTGATGTAGAGACTACAGGCCTCGATGCTGCCTCCTGCCGTGTAATTGAGCTCGCTATGGTTCCATTCAATGCATCATCAAATAATAACTTTTCTCAATTATTTTCTACTGGCGAGCCTCTTCCGCCCGAAATAACACGAATCACTGGTATAAGTGATGAAATGCTTGATGGACAACCTCATTTTGGTGCAAAAGCACAACAGATTTTAGAACTTCTCAAAGATGCAGATTTTATCGTAGCCTACAATGCAAAGTTTGATCGCCCCTTTTTAGAGTCTGAACTAGCGCGTGTAGATATGGCTTTGCCGGATATCCCCTGGGTAGATCCATATATTTTTATTTGCGAACTGGATCGCTATAAGAAAGGCAAGAAACTAGTTGATGCTGCTCAAAGATGGGGCGTCACACTCAACAATGCTCACAGAGCACAGGCTGATGCCCAGGCCGCTGGAGAGTTGTTGCAAAAGATAAGCAATAAAATTGAAGCTGTTACTTTAGCCAATCTTCTTGAACAGCAAAAAATACTGAGCTGGAAACAAGCCCACAGCATGGCCGAATACAAAAAAGCCAGTGCTTGGTCTATAAATCGATAACAGAATTCAGAGCTAGTAAATCGCACAGCCAAACATGGGAGATGTTGGCACGCTGATGGGTTTAGCGCCTATAAATTGCTCGAGGGCATCTTCCAAATAAGCAATACGCCCAGATTCACCAACATCACGCTCGTTATCGATCCATCCCATGAATTGAACACGCCCTCTTTGATCAATAAGAATTGCTGTGGGTGTTCCCTTAGCTCCCAAGGCTTTTGCTATCACAGCATTATTATCACGCATCAAAGTAAGGGGAATTTGACGTTTGTTGTATTCATTCTTTACCCTTTCAAAGGATTCATTAGTATTGCTCGAAAGGTGTAGAAATTTTATTCCATGAACCCGATAACGCTCGTTTAGATCGATGACTCGCTTTTGATATCTTTTTACGCACGGACATGCTGTTTGCCAAAAAACCAAAACAGTTCCACGGTTTTTTTTATAGAGCTTAGAAAGACGATGAAACGAACCATCCGCTGCCTCTAAAGCAAGCGATGGAGTGTCGAGCTCAACAGAGCGCACACGATCAAGTTTTACATGATAGGCAGCTTGACATCCGGTCAAAAAAATTAGCAAGAGCAAAGATATCTTTTGCATTAAAACACTCCAACGCGCATACCTAAGCGCATAAAAATTTCGCTATTGGTGTTTTTTCCTAAACCATAAATCGGCATGTCAGCCCCCAGAGAACAGTTAAGTGTCATATGACTATGAAATTTCCATGCATAGACACTACTAAGACTTATCTTACGATTGGAAGAATTGCGCACTCGTTTAGCATCGTAACGAAAGGGTTCATTAAAGACAGCGCTCAAGCCAAAGCTCAGCTGGTGCATTTCAATTAACGGAAAAGATACATTTATCGACGGAGCATGCGTAGGACCGTGAGCATAACCATGCTTTTTAAAGAGTCGTGTTTCAAAGCTGTAGGTATAAGCAAATGTCCATAAAAATTTCCCAAGACTTTTTTCTACGTTGGCCCCCAAACTCAAAAGCCAAACGCCCGCCCCTGTGGACCCATTTGCTGAAAACTCAGCATTTTTTTCGCTACTCGTTCCTGTAGGCATCTGTAATGTCGAAAATAAGTTTAATCCAGGCCAATGCAAAAAATAGTTTTCCTTCACAATGGGCCAGCGTGCCCCCAGACTGAGATCTGCTAAGGCAGAAATAGTCTCTTTCGAACTTATTTTTGTACGGACAGGCAGCTTAATGAAAGGAAGGAAAAATGGAGCGAGGCGAGTCATCACTTGAAGCTCATGATTGAATTGCCACACAGGCAATGGCTCAGCTACTCCCGCCCTAAAACGAGTACTTTCGTTAAACTGACCAACAATATAGTGCGCGTCATGCGAAAGCTCTATCAGTGCTCTTTCATAAGGCAACAAACGGCCAATGCCACCGCTCGATCCCGATGCACAGCATGAGGCTTTCACGGAAGCATTCCACAACAAAACAAATAAAATAGCGCTTAGCCTTAAGATTAACATCTAGATATGAGACTTAATGAGAGCGTCAATCCGATCTTTTGATACCGCTCCAACCATCTGCTCTACCACTTGGCCATTTTTAAATAGCAATAAGGTTGGTAGCGCTCTGATACCCAAATTACCTGCAGTTTGAGGTTGTTCGTCAACATTAAGCTTGGCCACAACCGCCTGACCATTATATTTGCTTGCAAGATCTTCTAAGTGTGGAGCTATTGCGCGACATGGAGCACACCATGCAGCCCAAAAATCCACCAAAACAGGCACGTTTTGTTGTTTTACTTCTGCATCAAAATTTGAATCGGTAAGTGTTTTTATATGGGGATTATCAGACATAATGACCTCGGGTTAACTGCTGCAAAAGTAGGTGGGAAAAATATGCTCTGCAAGCCCCCCTTAATCGATTTATGATGGGCATTGACCAAAAAATTATAAACTATACAAAAAATAACTAAATGGGATTATGCCAATGACTATCAATCAAAATATCATACTCGCTATCGACACTGCATTTGAGCACGGGAGAGTAGTGGTCTTCACCCAAGACGGCCTTATTTTAAGCGACCACTCTCTTGAGCATAAAATGTCACACAGCACAGCCTTGTGCGGCACCTTAGAAACAGTTCTAAGAAATTTAAATGGCTACTCATTAAAACTTGTGATGACAGGTTTGGGGCCAGGATCTTTTGTGGGCCTTAGAATAAGTCTAGCTACGGCCTTGGGTTTCGCCTTTGGACGCTCGATCCCTATCATGGGCTTTTCTTCATCTTTGGCCTTAGCCTACTCCTGCGATAAATTGCATGACAGCTCTTCAGTCATCACTAAAGCAAGCGGCAATCTTGTGTACTTCAGTGGCTTTAGCAAAAAAGATTCACAATTGTATCAATATTCTCAAACTTTGGTTGTGGACAAAAACGAAGCCCTCAAGCATGCTGCCTCGTCATCACTTGTCATTTCTGATCAGGATAGTGGCCCGCAATCTCTCACTCTTCTTGGACCCAGCTCAAGCGGTGTGGTGCATGCCTGTCTCGATCGAGTAAACGAGTTTGGCATCATTGATGAAAGTGAAACCATCAAACCCAACTATATAAAACCCCCAAGCGTATCGACTTCTAAAAAATCTCCCGTCTGCGTGCAATTTGAGATCTAATCCTGCAGGCATTTTAGTAGATAGTACGGGTGCATAGGCTGAATAAATTCAATAAAAAAATTTTTTCAGATATTCTCAGACGTTATATTTTTTTTAGGCAATAATTTCCATTTAAAATCACTGTGTTAGGCATTTTTTTTAAATTCATGGCAGATAGGAATTGGATTTTAGAAAAAACCTGGCATAGCTTAGGAATTGCCGTAGAAAAAGAGGTGGACGCTGAGTGCATTTGCACTTGGAGGAAAGTCCGGGCACCATAGGGCGCGGTGCCGGCTAACAGCCGGTCAAGGCGACTTGAAGGATAGTGTCACAGAAAATAAACCTCCGCTATGCCGATACTTGCGACCGATGTTTCGTCTCCTCTGGGTATCGGATCACCAAGCGGAAAGGGTGAAACGGTGTGGTAAGAGCACACCGCGCATTTGGAGACAAATGCGGCACGGTAAACCCCACCCGGTGAAAGGTCATGGGGAAATCTGGGACGAAAGTTCCACACGCTGCCCGCGTGATAGATTTCTAAGGAGACCGCTCGAGGGCATTGGCAACAATGCTCCCAGATGAATGTCCATCCATCGCTGTTCAGCAATGACAGCGCGGACAGAACCCGGCTTATTACTTTTCTACGACAATGTGATGCCTCGGAGTATGCGAATACCGCCGAGGTTTTTTATTTATTTCCAATAAATTCGCACTACGAACTTGGACTGATTGCACGTTCGTTATAATTTTTAACCGCCATAATAAATCGTTTTAAGCTTGCTCGCTTCATTGGTCCCCGATAAATATGACCTCCCACAAAAATTTCACCTACTTTGGCAACATTTCTCACCTTGCGCATTGTAGTAGCATCACTCCTCAATAGGTGCATAAATTTGCTTTCGTTTTCAAGCATATCTTGGCTAAAGCGCTGGCTATCGAGTCCTATTTCTTGTGCTGCTTTGATGTAAATGGAGTCATCTATTTCGCCATCAGCATCAAACAATTTTTGTGACATGCGCCAAAAAAAATGTTTGCCTTGCAAACCTGACGCTAGGGCTGCCTTGGCCGCTTTGATACTCTCTTGTCCTCTAGGATAATGGCGAAACGAAATACGTATAATAAGCTTAAGTTGCTGATCGGCTAACAACTCCTTTAAAACACGAAAACTACGTGCACTATGGGCACTTAAGTAGTCAATAAAAACCACTACGGGAACACGAGCATTGGGATCACCATGCACATGCTTTCCCTCATCAATGGAAAAAAGCATGCGACGTTGAGTCTTTTGAGCATCTACCTTTGTTGTATCAGCCTGAGAAGGAATTTTTTGATTTACTGGTAGTTGCTGCCTGCAAGATGAAAATATTAGTCCGTATAAAATCAAAGCCAAAAATAATCGCATAATTTTACCTTATTTAACAACAGCACTGATACTACTAAAGCATTCGCTGTTTTCAAGGCGTGTAGAGTTGCTATACCACCCCCAGAAATTAACCAAGCCTTTAATCTATTCCTAGGCCTTGCTGTGCTGCGGGTGTTCAGAAATTAAAAGCTTGGTTAATTTCTAAGAGTGGTATCACCTTGAGGTCTATTTTTAGTAAATATCTTGGGCAGTTGTAGCAAAATTCATTTCTCCTATTCTTTAAAAAATAAAAATAAAACGAAATTAAAATTAAAATACACCATCATTAAATTCAAATTTTCCCCCACTTATTTCAAATGATTTCAATCCAACTTTCTCATATAAAGTATAGTTACAAAAAGAAACCATATTAAATAGGACCTAAATATATGAGTCTTTTGCGAACAAAACCTATTGGTTCCACCGACGGTGAAGGATCATTAAAACGCTGTCTCGGTGCAATGGATGTAACATTTTTAGGAGTAGGGGCAATTATTGGCGCTGGTATCTTTGTGATAACCGGTGTTGTAGCCGCAACCAGCGCAGGCCCTGCAATTATTTTAAGCTATATTGTGGCTGGTCTTGCCTGTGTTTTTGTAGCACTTTCTTATGCGGAATTGGCCGCAAGCATTGGTGGATGCGGAAGTGCATATGGCTATGCCTATGCTGGACTCGGCGAATTTATCGCTTGGATCATCGGGTGGGATTTGTTGCTTGAATATGGGCTTGGTATTTCTACTGTTGCTATCGGCTGGTCGGGCTATGTTTCAAATGCCTTAGCTTCCATGGGAATATCGCTTCCCGTAGCTCTTAGTAAAAACTTTTTTGAAGGTGGCATCATCGATTTACCAGCTTCTCTCATTATATTGCTACTTGCTGTTTTATTAAGCATTGGTACCCGTGAAAGTACGCGCTTTAACACCGTGATTGTATTCGTCAAACTTTTAGCTATTGCAACATTTATTGGTGTTTCTTTTACTCACGTCGATGGACAACACTGGCAAAGTTTTATGCCTTTTGGCTGGCATGGAGTAATGCAGGGTGCAGCTTTGGTATTTTTTGCTTACATTGGGTTTGATGCTGTTTCAACCGCCGCAGAAGAAACCATTAACCCACAAAAAAATCTTCCCATAGGAATTATTGTATCTCTCTTTGTCTGCACAGCAATTTACATGATGGTATCGGCCCTACTCACCCTGATAGTTCCTTACACATCATTGAATGTTAAATCTCCGGTAGCGGAAGTTTTACTTAACCTCGATCACCCGATTGCTGCAGGCTTTATTTCTGCAGGAGCCATTGCAGGTCTCACTACAGTGATGCTGGTTCTCTACTATGGATTCTCGCGAATATTCTTAGCTATTTCTCGGGATGGATTGCTCTCGCAGCGCTTTGCCAAAGTCCATCCAAAAACAAAAACTCCTGTCTCCATCATCATGCTTAGCGGTGTTTTTATGTCCATCATCGCAGGACTAACTCCTATTGGTAAACTTGCGGAGATGGTCAACATTGGCACACTTGCCGCATTTATTCTCGTGTGCAGCGGAGTGATCGTTCTAAGAATAAGTAAGCCTGAAATGCACAGACCTTTTAAACTTGGATTTCACCCTTTCATCCCCGTTATGGGAATTATTTTTTGCCTCTATCTAATGGTGAGCCTGCCCGCTGAAACATGGTTAAGATTCATCGTATGGATGGTGGCAGGAATAATGATCTATGCTTTCTACGGCTATAAAAATAGTCTGCTCAATCGCTCAGCATCCTCAGCTGACCAAGGTGTCAACGTGCAAAATACAGAAGAAACGTGCTAGGCTTTTAATACAAAATCCCAGAATTTAACTGAGCCTTTAATTTCTGAACACCCGCAGCAAAGCGAGGACCAGGAAGAAATTAAAAGCTCAGTTAATTTATGGGATTGGTATATGCAATGCTCTCTCGAATAAAATCTCGAAGTCCATGCTTTAAACCAATTAAATCATAGGAAATTTTTATATGATGCCTCAAGCTATGGATCTAAAATATTTTTTAACCGTCTGTAAGAGTAAAAATATTTCTCGAGCATCTGAGCTCCTAGGTTTAGCTCAGCCATCACTTAGTCTTGCAATAAAACGGCTTGAAAATTTTGCAGGTACACCTCTTTTTATTCGCTCCAAATCAGGCGTAGAGATTACCAAGGCTGGTCAACTTTTTAAGGAACGCTCTCATGAGCTACTCAGCCTTTGGGAGAATTTGTGCTCTGATATAAAAAAGCAAAGCGATCTCGTGAGTGGCCGATATTTTATCGGTACTCACATTGCCTTAGCCATAAGAATCTTACCGCCTATTTTAACTGCACTTATGAGCAAGTATCCAAACTTAGAAATATCGCTAGTACACGATCTTTCTCGAGTTATTACTGATCGAGTCATTAGTTTTGATATTGATTTTGCGATCGTAGTAAATCCAACCTATCACCCTGATTTGGTAATTCGAGAGTTTCAAAGTGATCAGGTTGGCCTCTATGTGCAGGCAAAAAACTACAACAAAGATACGCTCATTCTAGATCCTGATCTTTTGCAGTCACAAAATTTGCTCAACAGCATAAAAAAAAGAGGCTTAGATTTTAAACGCACCATCACCACTTCTTCTCTTGGCATGGTCAACGCTTTGGTAAAGGCAGGTGCGGGAGTTGGAATACTTCCGGGGCGCATAAAAAGCCCCGAGCTCGAGTTATTGGATGTATCATTGCCGCAAATTCAAGACAGCCACTGTTTGATCTATCGGGCGGACAATCAAACAAGCAATGCCGCTCGGGTGCTCAAAAAAGAACTCATGCAATTACTCGTCGATGGCTCTGAGATTCAAAGATAGAGCATGAATTTTGGCATGCATCAGTTCGCCGAGCGCCTGATAAACCAAGCGATGCCTCTTAACCTGGTTTAAACCATTAAAAGCCTCACTCACCATCATTACACTAAAGTGACCTGCCTGTGGTTGTTCTAAAGCTGCAGCATGTCCACGATGAGCATGACTGTCATCAATAACCTCTAATGAAAGTGGCTTAAATTGTTCTTGCAAAATCTTTTCAATGGCATCTTTAGTAAGACTATGGATCGACACACAAAACTCCTTAATTTTTTCACTGACTTATGATTGTGAGTTTTATTTATCAATCCCCAAAAACTTTACATATTGCGGGGCTCAAGCTTCTAGCAATAAAAACTGCTTAAAAGGTTTTTTAACAAAAAATTATGAGCAAGATCCTGGTATAGCATGGCTTTTAACTGTGTACGTAGGAACCATCAAGCGCCCAAGTCGTCGATAAGTTTGCATAATAGAAATATTCATAGCTTCTGTAAAAAAATCTCCATCTTTTCTACAGAGCTTAATTACATATTCATTGCCATCTGCACTTTTAACTTTTTCGATGTTATCAACCCTATCTATCCATTTAAGATTTTGTGCAGCTATTTGAGGAGCTGCCTCTAAAAGCACTTGAGCGATTTCCGTGCTGTTTACTTCAGATGAAGCCTGCCCTCTTAAAACTTCTGCTCCAAGAAAATGTGAGAAAATTGCCAATGGTAATAAATAGATCATAAATATGTTTCTCATAATCTTTCCTTTTTCATTTATATTAAATGAATTATTTTTTGGACCATTGTGCTTAGAAAGTATTTAACAAATGTTTTTTGAGGAAATTTTTTCGCAAAATCAACGAGGAATTTGCTAACAATATCCAGCATATTAGCAAAAATTTCTTGTTGCTTAGGGGAAAAATTAGCCTAAAATGCTTTGCTAAATACCTTTAAAACAGTCTCTTAAACTTACGAGCAAATAATTTATAAAAAAATAATATTTGGCTTTTGCAAGGCTGCTCAGCTTAAATTTTTATCCTGAGCCAAAGTTACCAATAAAAACTCTTCTATGGCATCGGAAAGCCCCATGAGTTGATACTGATCAAAGCTTTTAGTAGTTGGATCCAAAGGCAAACAAGGCAGGCGAAACATATTATCGCCAGGGTGGCAGATACCTAAAGAGTGTGTAATGGCAGCTTCATAACCGTTTATGATTAGCTTATCTACAATATCTTGGTTGTGTTTTTTTTCAAAACCCAAAGGATAATAAAACACCGGTATAAACGCCTCTCCAAACAAGAAGCTTAATTTTTCCTTTGCAGTGATGATTTCATTGTCCACCTCATCTGGATTAATTTCATAAAAAGGCCAGTGAAAATATCCAGCTGCTCCGAAGTGTACAAGAGGATTTTCCCCCAACTCTTTTAGCTGAGCTATGGTAGCAACCCGATCATGTGAAATAGTTACCGTGCTATCACCCAATGCATTCCGCATCTCTGCTAATTTTTGCTTTAAAATAGCAGGGCGACAATGAATCAAGTGATCTATAATATTTCGAGCAGCAACATTACGTTCATCGACACTAAATAACGGAAATGATCGATCAATATAACTAACAGAAAAACTCATTTTATTGCTAGAATGAAATCGATATATTATTTCTTCAACCCATTCAAACTCGCCAGTTGAAATTGAGTTTACACTGAGCATAATGCACACGGGAAGAGATAGCTTTTCTAAAATTGGCAGCAGAATTTTTAATGTTTTGACATAGGGCACCTCAAGCACAAGCACTCCATGAGAACGAACAAATTTTTGCTCTCCTTTAAGCATATCAACGGCTTCACTTAAGGAAATAAAGGGAATAGTTCTATTAATTTCCATTAATGATTTGGTTAACTTTTCAACATCAAAAGCTCGAGGGTTAACATAAAAATTATTTTGGTTTTTATTGATAATTTGGTGCAGAGAAAAAAACACTATTGATTTTCCACTTGCTGCTTCACTTAAACTATGAATGATTGATTTAGCAAATGGAACTTTACTCACGTATTGAAAAATTTTTTTTAAACTTTCTTGTGAAGTTTTTAACAACATAAATTGTTTCCCAAGCTAAAATAAAAATTTATTTGCGCCATCTTTCACCTATTTTTATTTTCACTAAAAATCATTATAAAAATACAACTATTTTCTATTTTTCAAACTATTTTCAAAGGCACGCTCAACATAGATTTTAACCATCTCTTTGCGCCACTTAGGATCATCACAGATATTGCTCTGAGGATGACACTTCTGAGCTGACTGAAGCGCCACTTCATTGATCAAACGATTATCTAGTGTTGTATGTTCCAATTGCGGAAATACAAGAACCTTAGGTTTTGCCACCAACGCATTAACAACCACCGTTAGATCTCTTACTCGCTCATGCTCGAGCATATAACTCACTCCAACACTTATGAGAGAAAAATCAATGCTCTGTCGGTGGCGCAACTTGGCAAAGCCCGTACATTTATTTTTCACTGCTTCGAAATAAACTTTGCTAACAATCTCACCATCACCAAGCTTATTATTTTTGAGACCGTTGGCTGTATAAAAATCATCCAAATCTATTTCATATTCATGGCCAGGCGACCAAATACAAAGCCGGGCCTTTAAAGCAAGCAGCACGCTTACAAGATCATTAGAACTTGCAGCAACACAGCGTTTCCCGGTTTTTATGACATGGCACACTGTACCGTCTTTTTTAAGGCAATACCCTAAAGCTGAACGCCAAAATTCACTCTGATTAAAGTATAAACAACGAGTATCAAGACAAATATTGCCCCCCACAGTTGCCATATTACGAATCTGAGGTGAAGCAATATGTGATGCCGCCTCTTTTAGCGCTGGACAATAATTCTCAAGTACATCATTAGAAATGACTTCACAAAGTTTTAAATTTGCTCCGATATAAATTTTTCCATTTTCAAATTTTACTCCATCCAGCTCCTGAATATTTTGTAAAGAAATTATGTGTTCAATATCGTAGAGGCGGTGTTTAAGATTAGGTATCAGATCTGTTCCGCCCGACATTATTTTAATTTTTTGAGAAGCTTTCTTAATACAATCGGCAAGTTGAGCCATATTCGAAGGGCTTTCAACTCTAAAGGAACTCAAGGGCAGCATGGCTCACCTTTTTTTTTAAGAGCGTCTAAGATTCGTGCTGGTGAAAACGGAAGAGAAGTCAATCTCACCCCAACAGCCGCATAAATAGCATTTGCTACAGCAGGGATAGCGCTATGAAGAGGACCTTCTCCTGCTTCTTTGGCACCATATGGACCATTTTTATCTGGTTTTTCTACAATGATCGAATGTATCGGTGGCGTATCAAGCGTTGTAGGAATACGGTAGTCGAGCAAACTTGGACCGATCAACATTCCTTTACGAGCCCCCTCTTCTTCATCCACAATAAATTGTTCAAGTACAACTTCAGCGGCCCCCATGTAGGTGCTTCCCTCTATTTGCCCCTCAACTAAAAGTGGATTGATGGCGCGACCACAATCATGCGCTACATAAATTTTATTGATGCTAATTTTTCCTGTGTTCGTATCCACACTGACATCTGCAATGTGAGCCGTACAAGAATAGGCGGGTGATGCACCAATGCTTCCTCCTCGATAGTCTCCCCCACGTTCAACCGTCCGATAGTCGCCGCTAAAAACTAAAGAACCAAAAAGGGACTCCGAATACACGAGTGCATCGTTAAAGCTCATAGATATTTCTGGAGCATCCTTGAGGAATATTCTCTCATTAGAAAAAACTAAATCACTATCATCAATCTCTTTTGAGAATCGTTCACCCAATTTTTTAGCAACAGCTTGAGAAATTTTATGACGCGCTTTTCGAAAGGCCTCCATAGCTGCATGACCCATCATCATAGTCACCCGGCTCGAATAAGCTCCCAAATCTACAGGAGTAAGATCAGTATCAGCAGTGGTAACACAGATTCTATCGCCATTAATACCAAGTTCTTCTTGCGCTATTTGAGCGAGCACAGTGGCTGCTCCTTGTCCGATATCAGACGCACCGCTGAAAATATGCAGTGCTCCACAGCGATCAAAACGAATAGAGACTGAAGATTGAGGCATATCGTTTGGGTAAACGGGATAATTAGTACCGCTGATATACATGCTGCATGCCACACCAAGCCCACGACCGTAAGAAAATTTTTTTCGCTCAGTCCATTGAGAAGCATGCGCTACTTCCGAAAGTACCTCTTCAAGCCCTAAACTTCCTACCTGCTGACCATTCACAGTTGTAGATTCAGGGCTAACAGCATTGATAAGGCGAAATTGAATGGGATCCATGTTTAATTTTTCCGCCGCCATATCGCACATTATTTCAAAAGCAAAACGCGGTTGCACTGATCCATGTCCTCGTTTAGGGCCACATGCTGGTTTGTTGGTATAATACCGAGTCGATGAAAATTGATAGCTCTTCATTCCTACCGGACCACAAAGCAATTGACCAGCATAAAATGCAGTAATCATGCCAAACGAAGCATAGGCACCACCATCTATTTCAATATTATTTTTTAGCGCAATAATTTCGCCATTATTTTTTACTCCCATGGTCATTGTTATATCCATAGGATGTCGACCCCGATGAGCAAAAAATACTTCTTCTCGCGTATAGAGAATCTTTACCGGCTTTTTCAAACGCATCGATGCTAGCGCAACTACAAACTCAAGATCAAAAGGTTCACTCTTACCACCAAAAGCACCGCCCAGCGGAGGTTGAATAACACGAATCTGATGAGCAGGTACATCTAGTACTTCAGATAAAGTTCGGTGCAAGTAATGAGGTACTTGAGTAGATGAATAAACTGTCAGTCGTCCATTAGTATCGCAATTTCCAATAGCGCAGTGTGGCTCAATAGGAGCATGCGTCGTATTGTGAAAAGAAAAATTTTCTTTCATAACTACGTCGGCTTGAGCCAAATTTTCTTCAACACTTCCAAAACTTAAATCAACATGCTTGGTGATATTTCCTATTTTCGCCCGTTCATTGACTTGTAGTGCGTCTGTAACTTTGGCCTGAGCTATCGTCAGAATACTTGGTAACACCTCATACTCTACTTTCAATTTCAACCCTGCTTCATAAGCGATGCTTTCACTGTGAGCGATAACTGCAGCTACAGCGTCACCAACATAACGTGTTTTTCCCACCGCCAAGGGATATTCATCTTTGGTCCAAGGAATCACGCCATATTTAATAGGCATATCTGCCCCAATGATCACATCCACCACACCCGGCATATCCAAAATACTCGATGTATCGATACTGATAATTCTCGCGTGAGCATGGGGACTTCGTACAATTTTACCAAAAAGCATACCTGGTAAAGAAATATCATCGGTATAACGAGTGCGCCCCAATAATTTTTCTAATGCATCTATTTTTTTACGTGAGTGCCCTACACCAAAATCAGGATGCTTATGCGTTTGAATACTCTCTTTGATGGTCGTTCCATGGGAAAAAATGCTGTTCATAGATAATTTTCGTTTTTTAGCTGAGCAATCGCTTCTTTGAGTGAATCTACTTTTTTGTTTTTCACCAATACGGCTGCCATAACTGCCATGTAGATTTTACTATAGCCAGTACATCTGCATAGGTTGCCGCTTAGTGCTTGGCGAATTTCTTCAAGACTAGGCGCATGATTTTTACTGAGTAAAGCTTTAGCCGATAAAATCATTCCTGGCTGACAAAAACCGCACTGCAAAGCGCCACACTCTTCAAAAGCTTCGAGCAAAATATCTATTCCTTTGTTCTCTGCTAGGCTTTCGATAGTAGAAATATCATCCGAGTCATTTATTAATTGAGCAAGCGTAAGACACGATAAAACAGGTTTTCCATTAGAGGCTGTAAAAAAAATCAATTTGGCAATTCTGGTTCAATAAATGTCGCTGTGACGAAAGTATGACGTGAAAACCTTTTTGAAAGGAAATATCATGTCGTGCTTGTATGAGACCTGTTTGTCAGATTGTGCCTGGGAAGTGATTGAGCCACTTTTTCCTGCTAACGCCAAACGAGGCAGACGTCGTGTCTATAGCTTTCGGAGCATAGTTGATGCCATATTCTATGTTTTAAAGAACGGCTGTGTGTGGCGTTGTTTACCCAATGACTTTCCTCCTCACGGTATTGTCTATCACTATTTTCGCACCTGGTCTGTTTCTGGTTTGTGGGCGGTCTTAAACTGCATTCTCGTGGCAATAGTCAGAACCTGTGCTGGCAGAGATGCAAGCCCCTCACTTGTTTCCATCGACTCCCAATCACAGACAGCGGAACCAGGAGTAGATGAGCGTGGTTTGGATGGGGGAAAGAAGATTAATGGAAGAAAGCGCCACATCGTTGTTGATACGATGGGATTGATGCTCCTATGCATTTGTACCGCAGCAAATGTATCTGATAGGGTTGCCGGCGAGGAATTGGTTACTGAGCTCAATAAGCGCGAGAAGTTTCCCAGATTAGCGAAGATTCTTGGAGATAACGCATATAAGAATTTGTCTTCAGGCTTGAGAGTAGGCGTAAGCACAGAAACTGCGGAACGTTTAAAAGGGCAAAAGGGGTTTGTACCACAAATATTTCGTTGGGCCGTAGAACGAACTTTTGCTTGGCTGAATCGAAATAGGCGTCTGGTGCGTAACTATGAGAAGAATACAAAGCATCAGGAATCAATGAACTACATCGCTAATGCAAGATTATGTATCAGACGATTGGAAAATTGGCTTACCACCTGAGATTTGATTTTTTTTACAGCCTCTTAAGAAGCACCGTACATGCTCCACAGTCACCTTTGTCACATCCTTGCTTGGTGCCAATCAAGTCAAGACGATATCGCAAAACACCAAGCAGAGTATCATTGGCCTCAAGTATTATCTCATGAGTGCACTTATTGACACGTAATCTATGGATGGATTTACTCACAAAGCTCTCGAATAGATAATTTTCACTCACGAAATTTTACAGCTAAAGTACTACCTTTGGTTTCAAAAAAGATTCCTAAGTACTTAGGAATCTTTTTTTAGTCCCGTCTCCAATAACAATCATGTTGAGTAAAATATGCCACAAAAAGTTAGATCTTTTGGGTGAGTAATTGAGAAAGGGCCCTAAAAATCATTTTTAAAGCCCTCTCAGCAATTTATATTTTACTTAGAGACATGCGCAGATATCTGCACCAATTATAAATGTGCAGCTCTGACTCGGATCTAAACAATCTCCTCCACACAAACCTTCGGCATTTAATCCACAACTTTCTATTACCGGTCGGCAAAAACATTTTTGATTGACTGAATCGGGAGCGCATATTGAATTATTTGGACATTCTCCGCCGCATATTCCGGTTGAATCAGGAATACTATCTTCACACAACAATGGTTCTTGTGGAGCACAACCGCATTCATTTGTTCCTGGAATAAAGCTACAGATCTCACTTGCAACTAAGCAGTCGCCTCCGCACTGACCGTCAGCATTTAAACCACATGGATTAGGTGGTTCTTTGCAATAACAGCTTTGACTGCTAAGATCTGCTATGCATTCAAGATTATCGGGGCAATCTCCGCCGCATACACCAAGAGGATCTGGTGTATTATCTTCACAAAATCGCGGTTGCTCTGGAGCACAACCACACTCATTGGTTTCAGAAATATAAATACATAAGTCGGTTGCAACAGGGCAGTCGCCTCCGCACAGACCATCAGCATTTAAACCACATGGATTAGGTGGTTCTTTGCAATAACAGCTTTGATTTGCTAGATCTGCTATACATTCAAGATTATCGGGGCAATCTCCGCCGCATACACCAAGAGGATCTGGTGTATTGTCTTCACAAAATCGCGGTTGTTCTGGAGCACAACCACACTCATTGGTTTCAGGAATATAAATACATAAGTCGGTTGCAACAGGGCAGTCGCCTCCGCATATACCTGCGGAATCAGGTACTTGATCTTCGCATTTTTTTCTGATTTTTATTTTAGTCGAAGGCACACATAGCTCTTCATCATTCAGTGCAGCAGCAAATCTAAATCCAAATTGATTTTTGAAGTGCAGTAGACGAAAGATTCTTTTTTTACTGAGCTCAAAACACATCAAATGGTTCGTCTCAACATCATTTATTATGTCAAAATATTTATCGTCATGTCGTTTGGCTACGGGATTGCATAATCTTTTTGCAATCAAGGTATCAAAAGATCTTCCTCTAAATTCATCTTTCAAATATCCGCCCTCAGTTACAATCAGCTCAGGTTTTATATCGTAACAAAGGTAGTGGTCACTGTTTTCAAGAATTTTTCGATCTTTTTTACCTTTAAAAATATGCGACTTAATCGATGGCACAAGTAATCTGCTGGGCTTGAAAGCATCAAAAGTAAAGCTGCCAAATTGATTATGAACCACAACCGTTTCATTGATGTCATAATTGGATTCAGGAAATACTTCGTATGCAGCATAATGAAGCTTTTTATTTTTTATCTCAAAAACCTGATTATTGTGTCTTTTGAGAGTGGGATTCAAATACTTGATCGGCCCCCTAACCAAAAAATCAGTCGGCTCCAAAAACTGGTCTCTTAAATTAACCATCTGCCAATGGCCATTTCTCGCCTTGATATCATAGCTAATATAATGATCCGGCTCAAAACTAAGGCTCTTCTCAGCATGTACGAGAAAAGAAAAAAAAATGGATAAAATAGATGACCACAAGATAAATTGTGTGTTCATAGCTCCCCCTAAAGAATAAAATTCTTTATCTCTTTTTTGCTTTTACCCATGGAAAAACCAAGTAGTTTAGTTCTCAACCAAAATTATTTGATTCAACTTTTGAGTAAAAAATGAGATATGTTAATGCAACAAAAATAAACGTGATCAAGCAGCAAAAGCAAGAGTAAAAAGTTTTTCTGATGTAAACGAAGAATAATTTTTGCTTTAGTTGACATCCTTGTGCATTTTCATTGTTCATTGATGCTATGTATAAATATGAAGGGCCCAGCATTGGGCCCCGTTAAAGCAATCTGTTGAACTTAAATCAATGGCTGATTTAGCCGGTAGTGCGGCAAATTTGTTGAATTCTAAATTGCGATCCCAAATTCATATCTATTTATAAACAAGCCAAGCACAATGTCATGCATGGTTTCAGACTTAGAAAAACAAATAGTTTTGCGCCCCAGTCGCTTTATCCTTGTTCGCAGAGTTAAATGTTTTCGTTCGATCTTTTGGGTGTTTTCTTTCCCAATAGAAAGATGTTTCGATGAGATGTGTCTTTCGTACCCGCCCCAGCCGTCAGTGAAGTAATGTTCGATTCCAATTGGGTGAGCGCACAGCCTTTTTTTTAATGTGGACATCACAGTTTTCTGGGAGACGCAGAGCACTCGCGATGTATCTCTAATTCCTGCCCCATTCATAGCCATATCAAGGATCTTTTCTCTAATTTCTGCAAGCCATCCCTTATTGTCATAGCGGACAATGAAAGTTTTCCTATCGCATTTATCATTTTGACAGCAGTAGCGTTGCTTGCTGTTAGAGCTCTTGCCAAATTTAACAACGGATTTTGTGTCTTTACAGCTCGGGCATTCCAGTGGCAGGTAAACAGTCATGGCCTTCCTTCAAATCTTGTTTAAGAACAAACTCAATTTATTTAAGAAAGGAGAGAAGAAAAATAGTTCAACAAATTTGACGCACTACCAAGTTGACTATCCACAGTAATCCATGACGATACCTTTTATTTTTTCTCGAGCTTGCAGAAGAACATTGATGCTTATCCACTCGTTAGCTTGATGAGCTATATCAATGGTTCCGGGGCCAAAAATAAGGCAAGGAATATCATATTCACAAAGATTTCCCGCATCAGTCGCATATGCCGCAGCTTCTTCCTGGCCTTTAGTTGTGTAGCACTCAAGAATATTAGCGAGTTTAATGTTTTCTTTTGTCATCATAGCGGGGGCACAATTTTCTAGCGTTACAGTGATACCAACTTCTTTCATAGTGCACGACTTGTAAGCTCGCTCTTTGATGCGATGGACAATATGGGGGATTGATGTGTTAGGGAGTGGTCTGAAGCCAATGCGAACAGAGGCTTCATCGGGGATAATATTAACAGCACTACCACCGTGAATTTCTCCAACATTAAGGAGCACAAAGGGACGTTTAAAATGGTTTTCAAGGCTTTTCTCTTGCTGTAATTCGTTTTCAAGCGCAAAAATGCCTGTGAGAATTTGATGCATGGCTTTGATTGCGCTTACTCCTAAAGAGGGGTCTGAGCTGTGAGCACCTTTGCCTTTAACACGAATTGAAACGGTAGCATGGCCCGCGTGCATACGAAGGACTCTAAAATCAGTAGGTTCACCAATAAGTGCTGCTTCTGGTAAATATTTAAAATAATTTTTTAACAACGGAGCCATGTGATAAGAACCCTGGCACCCCACCTCCTCGTCGTAGGTCCACAGTAATGAAAGGGGACGTGAAAGTTTTTGTAATGGCAGTTGTGAGAGTGCGACACATGTCGCTGCAATAAATCCTTTCATGTCGGTGGTACCACGTCCATAAAAACGCCCTTCTTGTTCCGTCATAATGAAAGGATCCGAATACCAATTTTGATCAGATACGGGCACCACATCAGTGTGTCCACAGAGCATAAGACCACCTTGTACTTGGGGGCCTATCTGGCACAATAGATTTGCACGCAAAGGATCATGAGGATGGGAAATGATATCCGTAGAGAACCCTAAAAGACTAAAAAAATCTCTTAAATAATTAATAAGGCTAATGTTTGGCGATAAGGACACGGTCTTAAAGGCAATTAAATCGGCTAATATTGTAAAAAGATCGCCCACAGGAATTCCCTATAATGTTCATAGTACGTCTATAACGACTAGTCATATTTAGTTAGAAGTTCTTATTTCTAAGAGCACAGGAGTTTTTTAATGCATACCCTGGTTGCCCGTAAGTAGTATAAGCCTTTTCTTCTGAAAATGCCCTTCTATCAAAACCTGCAAATTGGGGCAAAAATAACCTCGTTCTTCTCAAAAATTGGCACATATTTTACCACCATGTACTCGCCACCAATCACATTAGACATACCAGGAATACTAGACACTTTAGTTATCAATGAATTTTATACAAACATGACGACACGAATAATTTCAGCAAAAACTACACAGCAATCCACGAGAGCTGCGATAGGAAGCTTGTCCTTTGGCATTACGCCACAATGCAATATGATCATCACTAAGCTAATAAAAAAGCTTCAAAACAACTGCCTAAGCATGCAAGTGTTTTGAAGCATGATGAAGGTTCGCGTTGCTTAGATATTTCCGGGCATACCTGGGAGTCCTGGTAGACCTGGCAAACCTGGAATAGGGAATGGCAAACCACCACCGCCACCGCCACCGCCTTGGCACCAAGACTGACTTGGATCGAAGAGACACATGATTTGGCACATGAAATCGTTACCGAAAGGACAGTCGCCGCTACCTCCTCCGCCGCCTGAGCCATCACTTATTTCTACACTTACCGACCGGGCCGTATTTCCCGCACTATCACTTACATTGATGATGACACTTCCTAAAGCTTTAGCAACTAAATGCCCCTGCTCATCGACCGATGCTATGTCTGAATTATCTGAGCTAAAAGTATAGGGTCCAACACCACCCCATGCAGCAAAATCAAATTCATCGTTAACTTTGAACGTAGCTGCTGCTGGCACTACCGTTAGACTTTGGCTCGCCACAGCTTGTAGAGCATTTTTCGCATCAATTCTGGTATTGCTTGCTGTTTGAATGTCTACCTTTGCTCCAGTGCTTTGCAAAATAGATCGAGCTTGCGCTCCAGTAAGACTAATATCCAAAGATTTCATCAATGCTACTAGACCAGCAACATATGGAGTTGCCATTGAGGTTCCAGACAGTTCTTCATAACCTCCTGGCACTGTGCTTAAAATATTTTCACCGGGTGCCGCAAGATCAACTTTGCGTCCATAATTTGACCATGACGGTTTTTGATCGTTGCTGTTAGAAGCTGCTACTGAGATTATGTTTGGTGTTTGCGCATTTGCAGGATATACCTCAGTCGTATCATTGGACTTGCCATCGTTTGATGCTGCCACAACAAAAATTAGACCTTTTTCTTCAGCTTTTTGAATTGCATCAATGATTGGCTGAGCACCTGAGCGGTCAATATTTGCTCCCCAGCTAGCACTGATAATATGAGCTCCGTTATTCATGGCGTATTCGATAGCTTTTACGGAATCAAACAGGTCCCCAGAACCATTTTTATCCAAAAAACGCAAAGGCATTATTGATACGACAGGACTAATTCCACACACACCCAAACCATTGCCACATAAAGCCCCAACAATACCTGAGCAATGAGTGCCATGACCTGGATTTTGTCCGCCAGTTTCATCTGTTGGATCTTTATCTTTAGCAAAAAAATCCCAGCCATGAACATCATCGATATAACCGTTGTTGTCATCATCGACCTTATTGCCAGCTATCTCACCTGGATTTTCCCAAATGTTGCCTTTTAGATCCTCATGCGTCATATCAACACCTGTATCGATCACAGCTACAACTACTGATTTACTGCCTGGCGAAATATTCCATGCATCAGCAGCATGTATAACGTCCAAAGCCCATTGTTCAGCTCTTCTTGGATCAGAATCATCGATAAAAGCATGCAGTTTTACGTTGGGTACAACATATTCAGCGTCAAAATATTTTTTTAATTTCAACTGAGCATCTTCAGAATTTTCATCAACTTTGGCATCAACCTTGATAAGGCCCATATCCTCAGCTATGCCATTTACTTTGTAAGTATTATTTGTTGAACTTGCCAGATAATCGAAACTATATTGCAGGGGATGATTTTTCAATTTTACTATATATTCTTTAGCTATTGCTTGATTGGCGAGCAACAATATTATAGAGGTCAGAATAGCCGAAAGAGCTATTCTTCCAGGATATGTTGAAGGTCTTTTCATTACACTCCCCACAGGTTATATATGCTTTACGCAGCGCTTCTTATTCATTATCTAATTTATCGGACTAATTTCCAAAAATATTGAAGATTTAACTTTTACAGCTATAATTAAAGGAATATTTTTACACCAGAAAATGCTTATTTATTTTAAATAATATTCCCACTAAAATCGCATAAAAACAAAAACTGCTATTATGACTGTTTTTTTGGTAACTCATACTCACTTTTTTCACCATAAAAAATAATACATAAAAATAATTTTTAAAATTGTCGGCTCAATGTCGCTCCTCTCTCAATAAGAAACTTAGTCTTTAAAAAACTTCCTTTATATGAAGTGAATATCTCCTCATTACCATTAATTCATGATGGCCACTCGACTGCTTTTTTTGGGTGATTAGACTAACCAGGATTGACTCAAAAATGGGAAATTTCATGTTTCATGCGACTACAATTCTAGCGGTTAGAAAAAATGGCCATTTGGTTTTGGCAGGTGACGGACAAGTAAGTCTTGGTCAATCTATTGTAAAGGCCAATGCCAATAAATTAAGAACCTTGTGCGATGGGCAAGTTTTGGCAGGGTTCGCCGGCTCCACTGCTGATGCCTTTAAGCTTTTCGACCTCTTTGAAGCCAAGATTAAATCCCACAGTGGACAATTTGTGAGAGCCGCCGTTGAGCTAGCCAAGGAATGGCGTTCTGATCGGATTTTACGCCGTCTTGAAGCCATGCTATTGGTGGGCAATAAAGATAAAATTTTATTGATTTCTGGTACGGGTGATGTACTTGAGCCTGATTGCGATGTTCACGCAATCGGTTCGGGCGGACACTATGCTCTTGCTGCCGCACGAGCCCTATCTGAGTCAACAGAATTAGATGCACGAACCATTGCTCAAAAAGCAATGAACATAGCAGCAGATATTTGTGTGTACACCAATCATCATCACGTATTTTTGGAACTTTAATATCCTTAAGGAGAGTTTTTATGTCATCTATCGAAAAGAATTTTACTCCAAGAGAAGTTGTTTCTGAATTAGATCGCTACATCGTTGGCCAAAAACAAGCCAAAAAAGCTGTAGCTATCGCACTAAGAAATCGCTGGCGTCGCCAAAGAGTTGATAAAAAGTTGCGAGATGAAATTAGCCCCAAAAATATTATTATGATGGGGCCAACTGGATGCGGAAAAACTGAAATAGCCCGCAGACTTGCCAAGCTTGCCAACGCTCCCTTTATAAAAGTAGAGGCCACCAAATTTACTGAGGTTGGCTATGTTGGACGCGATGTTGATTCTATGGTGAGAGACTTAGTCGAGTGTTCGGTTAAAATGTGCAAGGAAAACGCTATGAAGGGTGTCGCAAGCAAAGCTGCGCAACGAGCACAAGAGCGAATACTTGATATTTTGCTGCCAGCGCCACAATCGCCTAAAACTATGCCTTTCGATCTTAGAGAAGTAGAACAGCCTACTGAGCCACCTGCCGACAAACAACACGATGAAACTCGCGAAAAAATGCGGGCGATGCTCAAAGAAGGAAAACTCGATAATAAGGAAGTTAATATTGAGGTAAGCCAAGCTTCCAACGGTCCTGTCATGCACATGTTTGGTCAAACTGGTATGGAAGATATGGCTAACCAAATCCAAGAAGCTCTTCAGGGAGCTATGGGGCGCGGACGCAAAAAGAAGAAAAAAATGACAGTGCCTGAAGCTCTAGAAGTGCTTCAATCGGAAGAAGCTGCTCGTCTGATCGATATGGAGCAGGTCCAACGGGATGCAGTAGAGATTGCCGAACAAAATGGAATTATTTTTATCGATGAAATAGATAAAGTTGCCAAAGCTGATGGAGGTAAAGGCCCTGATGTCAGTCGTGAAGGCGTACAGCGAGATATTTTGCCAATTGTTGAAGGCTCAACTGTATCTACCAAATATGGCTTTGTAAAAACTGATCATATTTTATTTATAGCAGCAGGCGCTTTCCATATTTCCAAGCCTTCAGATTTAATTCCTGAGCTGCAAGGACGTTTCCCTATCCGTGTAGAACTCGATTCTCTCAATCAAGAAGATTTTATTCGTATCTTGACCGAGCCAGAAAATAGCCTTGTCAAACAGTATAGTGCTCTTTTAAAGACCGAAGATGTGGATTTAAAATTTGAAAGCAGCGGAATTAAGAGCATTGCCCAAGTGGCCTACAATGTTAATTCCTCCCAAGAAAACATTGGAGCTCGGCGTCTTCATACCGTTATGGAGAAACTGCTAGAAGAAGAGAGTTTTTCTTCCCCTGATACACCCAACACTCAGGTTGTGATCGATGAAAAACTTGTCTTAGAGCGTCTCTCACCTATATTGAAAGACGAAGATCTCAGCAAGTACATTCTCTAAGCTCTAACACTGAATAGGAATTGCAAATAGCAATTACAACTTTAGTAATTCCTATTCCAGGCTCATTCTCTTAAAATTTTTTATAAAATATTGCAGTGGTAATGGAAGTAGTGCCATAAAGTTAACTTAAACGTGATGACTTCAGGATTGCCTTCGATAAAAGTATTCTTAAGTACTCCTTGAGCATCGTAATATTTGAGTGAAAAAGCATCAATACTATAAAGCCAATAAGGAATTCCCTCTAAAATTATCACAGCATTTGGATTTTCGGATGTGATTGTCCCAGCTTTGTATCTTGTAACTTCAAATGCTTCGCTATACATCAATTCCCTTTCGAGTAGATCACTTGTCTGCTTGATAAAATTATCAGCTTCAAGTTCATTCTGACTGTTAAGATCTATAAAATCTTTGCAAAAATCTTGAGATAATTCGAATTCTGATTTTAATTTTTCTGCAATAAAACTCAGAGATGCTTTCTTATTATTACTATTACTTCCCACAATAACACTAGAAAAAACCAGCAATAAGCAGCTTAAAAATAATCGCAAATTCATAGTTACTCCTTCCTAAAGTAATCGGAAATATTTTGGGGATAGAGTGTAGAGCAGAAATTAAAATGCCCGCTGCTTAAGAAATTTTTTATCCAACTGCTGACATCAAGGATAAAGTCTTTGTATTTCCCACTCTTGGCTATCAGATAAAGAAAAACAAAAACGGTCATGCAAGCGGCTAGGCCGCCCTTGCCAAAACTCAAAATAGCGTGGCTTTAAACAATAGCCTCCCCAGTGAGGAGGGCACGGCACCTCTATATCCTTGAAACTGCCTTGAGCCTCTTTAAAAGAAGATTCAAGCTCAGCTCTTGAAGAAAGAACCTCGCTTTGCCTCGAAACCCAAGCTCCAACTTGAGAAGAGCGAGGTCGAGTTTTGAAATATGACTCCGATTGAGCTCTGTCAGTTTTGACTACTTTTCCTTGAATGCGCACCTGTCGTTCAAAATCGGACCAAAATAAAACTAGGTGTCCACAGGGATTTTGTGCTATTTCTTGCCCTTTTGCACTTTGATAATTGGTATAAAAAACAAAACCATTCTCATCAAATTCCTTAATAAAAACCACTCGAGCATCTGCACAATTTTGTGCCGTTACAGTGGAAAATACTGCAGCATCAGGCATGTTGAGCTTAGCCATGATGGCCTCTTCCCACCACCGTTTAAATAAAGCATACGGATCTGCTCCCACGTCTTGTTCATCTAATTCTCGCTTATTAAATTCAATTCGAGGAGTTGGCATGTTCATTTATTTCTCACCTATTTTCGTCAGCACCCACCAATAATTGATAGCGTCGAGCAATAACGATGGCAAGTATCAACCAGATAACAACCAAAGCAAAAGACAGCTCTATAACATATGCACTCAAACCAATGGCAATCAAGCTGAGCAGTAAAATCGAAGAAAGACCTTTGGCTATACGATAGATAAAAATATCTATTATCCCCTTGCCCTGGGTTTTTTCTTCTCGAGACAGGGGAATATATAAAATTTCTTTAACTCCCCTCAACAAAGAATAATCCAAAGCCTTACTACTAATTTTCACCGCCAACATCAAAGCAAATTTAGGCAGAATCACAAATGCCAAAAGACAGGCCGCCAATAGAAAAGGAATACTCTTAAAAGTCGAAGCAATACCGAATAACTTGAGTATCGGGCCGGTACACAATTGAATAGCAATCCCCACAACATTTACCGTTGCATGAATATAGCCAAGCATTTCAGTGCGCATATCCGTATTGACGTAATTTTCCTGCAACATCGAGTTGAATTTAAAATCGATTAAGCCCGTCACTACCTGAACTGTGCACACCAACAAAGCCAGAGGAACCAAATACCTGCTCTGAAGCAAGGTCTTAATGCCAACTCCCATCTTTGCAGTTTTTTTAGATTCTTGTGGTTTTTCATCGCCAATGGATCGCGCGCAATAGGCAATAAAAAATCCTAATATCAGCAAAAATACCAATGACCAAAGGGCCCATCTTGATCCGACAGTTCGCGCAAAAGGACCTACAATTAAATTGCCAAATACCCCACCAAGCGAACTGACGGCCATAGCCAAACCATAGGTGTGACGAGCTGAACTTATGGAAAAAACCATGTCAGCAAAACTCCAATAGGTTTCGACCAAAACCACCATGTAAATTTCTTTCCAGACATAGAGAATAAAAATTGCAGGAATGAAACCCCAAAAATAGGCAGCCAAAAGTAGAGCCAAACTTCCTGCACAGAGAAGGGAAAGCCAACCATAAAGCGAGAGAATCGAATATCGCTGATTGATACGATTATAAATGGCTATTACGAACGCGGACAAAAAAGCCGTAAGCAACCAAGCATTTGGCAATGTGTCACTGGAATAATGCTCAAGGTAAATGGAATCGATACAAGGCCGAGCAAAAGAATAGCCAAAAATCAACAAAAAACCCATAGCATAAAGAGTGATTACTCTTTTAAGTTGGAGGGAATTGGAATTGTTCATCAGATTATAGCCTGCATAATTACAACTTTTAATTTTTTAAAATTAAGGGGCCCCTGCTGGGGAAAAGTTCATCTGTGCTGTTCCAGAAATAACCTCAAATGTCAAAGTAGGTTTTTACAGCACAGTCATTAGTTATTTTCGATAATAAAACAGGAAGATAGCAGTTACACTTATCCGGGTTTGCAAAAAATAAAAATTGACATAGATATCATGCAATAACTTATTGTAAGAAATCAGTCTTTAACAAAATATTTGATAAGAAAAACATAATAGAAAAAAACGCACCAAAAACTTTTAAATTAAAAATACAGCACAGGAAATTGAATGAAATCAAATAATTTATTTTTCACAGTTTTTTTATCCTGTTTTTTATTTCAAACTCTTATCGTTTCATCATGCAGTGATGCCCCCAACTCCTTTGTCGATCAGCCTAAAAACGGCTCTAAAAGCAGCCAAGAAGTTAAAAAGTTCACACCTGTTGAAAAACCTATCGCAAACGAGACTGAAGGACTTGAAGCTCCCGATGAAAATTACGAAAACCAAAAACTAAACCCAATAAAGGTATTAAGCCTTGATGGTGGAGGTATACGCGGCGTTCTTCTTGCAAGACTCTTACAAAAGTTTGAACAGGTCTCTGATAAAAGAATATACGAGCTCTTTGATCTTATTGCAGGAACATCTACAGGAGGATTACTCTCCTTACTGCTCACCATGCCTCTTTCAAAAGACAAGCTGCCACTGACGGTAAAAGAGGCTGAAAAATTTTATAAAGATAATGCTCGTTTAATTTTTAAATACAGCTGTTCAAATTTAATACCTAAAACCGTCTGCAGTTTGCGAGGACCCCTCTATGATGCTTTGTCCATGGAAGCACTCATACAGAAAACTTTTGGCAAAAAACTTTTTTCTGAATCTCTCATACCAACTTTACTCACAACTTTTTCTATAGAAGAAAAACAAGGTATTTCTTTGGAAAGTGATAATGCCAAATTTTCACACCTTAATGTGCTTGAAGTTGCACGCGCCACTTCGGCGGCACCCACCTTTTTTATTCCCAAGGAAGTAACTCTCATAAACTCAAACAATCGGCCTTACCAAGCATTTCTCATAGATGGCGGCATCTACAAAAATAATCCTGCTCCTTTAGCTTTTGACAAAGCTGAAAGGATTTTCGGCCGAGCTGAGATTTTACGTCGAGGGATTGTTCTTGTCTCTATTGGAACTGGCAAGGGAGTTCTCAACAGTCATAATGGTTCAAGCTTACTCAATGCTGGAGCGGCAACATGGGCTCCAGCTGTAATAGATGCCCTAATAGATGGTTCATCAAATGAAGACGAAGGAGCTATGGAAAATATCTTTGAATCCCTGCCAGGTTCCCATTATATTCGCATTCAAACCCTGCTTGATAATGCCAACTATCCCGAAATTACCGAACTCGATAGTACAACCGAAAAGACTATAGATCTCTTGTTGCAGGCAGCCGAGATCACCAAACAAAGCGCGGAATATCAGAAAGCCCTTAAGTTAATTACCAATCATGAGCTTTAGAAACTGTTTTGAAATAGGTGAGGCTTCCAAAGATAAAATCTTATGCTCAAGAGCATTTTGAGTATGTCCCCATAGCAAAGTGGTAACAGCATGAGATGAGCGTGCGGCATCACGATGCTTTGCCTTGCCAAAAACAATTTTGCCGTTATGCAAGCACCTTGTGTCATCGACAACAAAAACGTGCTTGTCCATCTGCAACAAAAGTCTTTCGAATCAACTTTATAAGAACAAATGATAATGCCCAAAGCGAGATTCGATAGCGTGAAAATAGGTGATGCCAGGGACTGTTGTAGGGATCGAAGCCGAATACCCTTGATAAGTTCGTGACTGTAGTTTTTTCGATGGTGATAATTCTTGCAGCAAGAAGTTCACTCAGCCGACTCAGACTAGGAGAACTAAGGCATTCGGCAAAATTGTTCATGAAATCTTTTATGATGTGCTCTTTTCATTTCTCGGCAGCTCTTGAGGGTAGATCAGCTTATTCCAATCTTCTGTTCTTTTGAAGCTACCGATTCGTTTCAATTTCGGCCAAAGTCGAGCTTAGGTGTTCGCTGCGTTGCGAACCACCACAATTAACCAGTAAATTAAAGACATAAAAACAATGAAAATAATAATAACAATATTCCCCATAAAACAATAAACAACTAATTATTTCTAATCACGAAAACAACATGCACACTGACAACTATTTAGGTGGCATTCATGAAGAAGATATATTTATTAGTATTATTATTTTCCTTTCATTTGGCTTTTGCTCAATCACTTGAGCCACTAAAAATAGTAAAAGAGAAAGGTGACGAACAGCTGGTAAATGGTGAAATTCCAGGTGAAATTTTTTATAATTATAGTGTTGATGGCGAGATAATATTTAAAGCTGTTGAAAGCCTGACGCAATGCGTGGACGCGCTTATTTTTGAAGCAATTGAACACGACCGCATGCTTGTGCATTTGGACTCAGAAGTAATCTATTTTTGCGAGAAGACTCTTGTTCTTAAAAATTTAATTTTGAACTGATAAGACAATGAAAGCGAGGCCATATTATATTTTCTCCTTGCCGTAGTACAGTAATGAGGGCTTTATAGGTGAAAGCTTTATTACAGTGCAGGCAGTCAAGATATTTTTTGGCCTTGCGCTTAGGTTTTGAGCAGGCTCTAGAACCCATAAAGCGGTTTTTATGTTACACTTATATTTTTTCAGTTTTTTATGTGATGAGCCCAGATAAATTATTGATAATTTTGCGCGTTGTGCTAGGAGAAATTTATTAGATATAAATAGGAAATAAAATGAGTTTTAATGTTCTGCTTTTAAGCTTTCTATCGTTGTTTTTTAGCTGTGTTAGAGTTTGGTGTGGTGATGTAGATCAAATTGATCATCATTCAATTGCTGGCGTCGACGAAATACAGTCCAATGAATATGAATTGTTGATTACCCATTTAGAAGGCGAAGCTAAATCAGAGGAAAAAATTGAAGCTATTCAGAGCTATATTAATGATCAGCAAGTAAAAAATAATGCCTTTGATGTGCAAATGTTTTTTAATTTGGCGCCGTCAGCTGACCCAAACTATGTTCATATAAACAAAAAGGGGCTGTAGTAGCTAAGCGTTAATGTTTAGTGTGTTTATACCAGTATTTTAGCTGTTTTAGAAGCTGTTGGTGATTGCCTCCGTTGAAGCGCCATTCACATTCCTTAAGAAACCAATAAAAATTATCCTGTTTTATCCCATTAAACTTACGCAGATTGCGTTTGGCTTGGTTCCAGAAGTTCTCAATCCCATTGATATGGTTTTGCTTATCAGCAAACAGCTTGGAATGATTAATGCGCATATGGTGAAATGCAGATACATCTAAGGCATTATATGATTTAAAGGTATCTGTATAAACTATGCTGTCCGGAAGAACTTTCTCTTCTACAATAGGCAGAAGAGTTTCTGTTTTTGCATTAGGAATGATGGCTGTGTAAACCTTGCCACCTCGCTTAAGAAGGCCAAAAACAGCTACTTTACCTCCAGCTCCACGTCCTCTCTTGCCTTTTCGAACTCCGCCAAAATAACTTTCATCTACTTCAATTTCTCCGCTTAAGTCATAGCTTGGAAGTTTGCTGGCTATTAATTTTCTTAACCTTAAGAAGAAATTACTGGCTGTATTAGATTGAATAATAACCAGTTCTGATGCTGCTCTGGCGGTTACACCAGCAACAAATAATTTTATCAGTTCGCTCTGCTGGCGCACTGTTAAACGGCTGCGTCTCTTATACATTGAAGTAGCTTACCCTTAATTGGGCTTAGCTACTACAGCCCCAACAAAAAAATAGGTGCTCCTGAGAATTTAAGCCCTCAACTATGTGACAAAACATTATTGCTTTTAGCTATGAGAACAGGAAGCTGGGAGCTTATGAAATATCTGCTGGATCGGCCAGAAACCATTTTTGATCCGACTAACGAAAATAGTAGCAATGTAGAAGTGCTTTTTTACTCAATCAAAGAGAATAGGAAAAATGAGTTCAAGAAATTGGTTGACTATATTGAAACAAAATTCAATCAAGAAAAATTCCTACAGGTTCTAAACAGCCCATTAGCGGGATATTCACTACTGCATTACGCACTTACAATAGATGATGACTATTACGCTAATCACTTGATTAGTGTTGGTGCTGATGTCAACTTAGCAATACAAAAGAATGGTATTCGTCCTATCCACATAGCATCTGGGCTTAGTGATACAGATAAATTGCAGCTGTTGTTGCTCAATACGAAAATTGATATCGGTGCCAAAACTACTGACAAGGGATTAAGCGCACTTCATTTTACTGCGTTAAAAAAACAAAAACGCGCAATGGAATTACTTTTAAATGATCGAAATAAAAAATATTTCAACATTAATGAACCTAGCAAATCAGGTATAACGCCGCTTGGATTTGCAGTCCTTAATTTTAAAAATGGATCGAATGATGATCAAGAAATTGTACGAATTCTTTTGGATAATGGCGCTGATGTAACAGCAGAAGATCAAAATCGCAATTCTGTTATTTCCATTGCAGTCGGTATGGGAAAAATTGACGTCGTTAAAGTCTTTCTAGAGGGCCAGCGTCAAGAGATATTGGAGAGCTTTGAGGCCAATGGTGTATTGCCAGGAATGGCATATCTATTTTCTCTTGATAACTATGTTCGGCCAATTGGAATAGCACTGAATAATCAAGATGAAATATCAAGAAATGAAATGGCGAGCTATTTGTTTTTTCTATTTGAAAATAAAGTAAAAAAAGCGATTAGTGCGGCATATGAATTGTCAGAAGAAGAGAAAGCTCAACTTTTTGAGTCAATGTCAGAACACTTAAATAATGCTGAGTCTATTGAACAATCGTTAAACAATCTATCAGTTACTAAAAACGAAGTTGGCTATAATGTGTTGCAGATGTTTGTTAATAAGGATCTTAAATGGGTATTAATAGAAGAGCTGCTAATTATCTTAAACAGTGTCCTTTACCAGCTATCAGAAAAGCAGATTAATTCTATTTTTAATACCGATGAAGAATCACTATTGAAATTGTTGCAAGACCAAAATGATGGGGGAGAGTCAGTAATACATCGAATCGTAAGAGAAAAATCAGTTCAAAAAAATATAGAGGCTCTTGCTCTAAGGATTGCCAGAGAATTTGTGCTGATATGGACAACTATTCCCGTTGACCTGCAAAAAAATCTAGTAGAATTCCATCAATCCTGGAAAAAATATCCTGTGATATCTGCTCATCCAGAAATTAATTGGCACTCGGCGATGGAAAAAATGCATAATTTTGTATCAATGGGAAAAAATGTTTTAATTGAAAAACCAGAAATGTTGAAGCGTCTTCGTTATTTATTTGATAAGCGCGAGAAGGCTTCGGAAAGCGAAAACATTGTTATTATTCATTCATCCAATAAAGGCAATAACAACAATAATAATGCGTAAGGAAGTTTTGGTTAAGAAATTTCACGGCGACTATAAGTAATTAAACCTTGAGTTTGCTGACTCCTTGATTGGAATTTTTTTAAAAAATTATAATTTCTAAGCGCTCCCCCGACCGTCAGGCCGGGGGGACTATGCAGTAAGCACAGTCGTAAATGTCTAGAAGAAGAGAACAAATTTTTTTCAGGCTAGGACGGAAACGTACGCTAAGGAAATTTTATATTGTCTGAATCATGATTTAGAGGCTGTAAAATAAATCAAAATTTAGGCGGTAAGCCACTTTTCCAATCGCTTGATGCACAAGCTTGCATGAGCGATGTAGTTCATTGATTCCTGTTGCCTTGTACTCTTCTCATAGTTACGAACCAGGCGCCGGTTTCTATTCAACCAAGCAAAAGTTCTTTCAACTGCCCAACGAAATATCTGTGGTACAAATCCCTTTTGTCCTTTCAGGCGTTCTGCCGCTTGGGTGCTTACTCCTACATTCAAACTTGAACCTACATTTAGATAGGCATTATCACTTGGCAAGATGAGAAAGTTAAGTGATGCAGAGAGTTTTATAACAAAAAAAGCCAGGTGGCTTGTAATCAGGCAACCAGGCTTTAATTAATGCATTAGTTTTTGCAGATTAGATTGAATTAATCCAATCCCGAATCTTCTCCATTTCCATAAGGTTTAAGTCATCTTGATCTAAAAGCTGTAAGGCAATATCGATTGCTTCATCAACATTGCTTTTATTCTCTTTCAAATCATTAAATTTTTCTAACAATATTTGTGTTTTATTTTTTTCAGTGAGCGGCTGGAAGTTTGAATTATTTTCAATAATGCTGCCATTCATCCAACTTTCAATTTCTATTTTTTGTTCAATGGAAAAGGACTTATTATTTTTAGCTGAATTAATAATGGTTTTAGCTGATTGAACGTTTCTATACTCGATACAGAGCTTAAAATTATTGTAGATTTTTTGCAAAGCAGGATCTAAATTGATGACATTTTTTTTCTCTATAAAATTCAAAAGCCTACTTAATTCATCATCAGGCGATTCATTGTTTGAATTATTATTAATTTTCAATAGATTTTCAGTCAATTTCTTTGCAATTCGCTTTTCAGTGTCTGAAAAATTTGGAGAACGTTCGATCGAATGTGAGAGATTTTCAGCGTAGATTATATTATTAGCCTCAATAGCGGATTTAAGTTTGGAATAGTGTTCACTAAAACAATTTATACCGCCACTTGTATCCCTAACAACCATTACTTCACCTTGCATAGCTATGTTTACACTTGAAACAAGGGCTGAATCCTCTAATTTCTCGTGGGCAATAAGGATAATGGTTTCACTAGGAGATATGTTATAACTATAAAAAAATTGTTCTTTTAAATCTCCAATGGTTGTAGTTGTATTATTCGAACAATTAACTTCCAGAATCTTATGTGCTGGATTTTTGCTAAATTGTTCAAAACCAATAAATTTAAAATTAATCTGGGTTGCATACGCAATACTTGTTGCAAACCAGATCGAACATGTTAAAATTATTATATTTTTCATTTAGTCACCTTGTAATACGCATTAGTGATAGCACAAAACGCTTTTTTGAAAACATCTACCTATACTGTTTTTTGGACCTATTGAAAAACAAGGCTCAAGGCTTTTCTCACGAGACTAGAACTGATCTCCACACTTCATTATTTCATGCTAAATTTCATTAAATATATTAATTATTAGTATACTACACTATGGAGCGAACGATGTATACTAAAATAATACTACTAATTTCAATAATATTTTTATCATATCCGCTATCTTCAAAAACAAAAGTATCTTCCATTGCAAGCCCAACTGAATTAACTGAATTTGACCTAAATATTGACGTTGCAAGTGATAATTTCTTAAGTGCAATTAAAAATCTTTTTAGCTCGATTAAAGATGCTGGAAAAAAAGCGGCCTCTTATATCAAAGGTAAGTTGTCGGGTAAACAATCCTCCGCCATGGATTCCGATGTTGAAAAATATTTTAAAGATCAAGGCATTGATTATGAACAGCTCATCGCAGACTGCAAAGAAAAAATGGAATATTTCACAAGCATAGGAATTGAAATGCGTTACCAGAAGCAACAACTGATTAACAGAATAAATGAAGGAACCTATGACTTTGGTGGAGAAAGTTTGGTATCTCGCATGAAAAACGTTGCGGAATATTGTTACGAATGAGAATAAAGGGGTTTTTGCAGTAGCCCCTATTTAAACAAGCGGATAGTCTATCTAAAGGAAAAAAATTACTTTTAAAGCCACCAATTTTTTGAGAGATTTGCCACACCTGGCCCTCCCTAACATTTGGGCCAAAGCAGCAATTCGTTGTTCAAAAAAGTTAATAGCCTCCGTTTTGCTTAAGCAAAAGCTAATTTAGAATAAAATTGACAGACATTTTGTTATTTTTATTTTCAGCTTTATTTCTGAGCATTTCTGATTCTTTTTTATTTTCCAAAAAATCTTCTTCTGCGTTATTTATTACTCCCTCACTCTTGTTTTGATCATCTATATTATTCTCATCTGCCAGCTGTGACGAATTATCTGCGTTAAAACCAGGAACAACAAAACTTAAATCTACCACACTATAAATATAATATTGAGAAGATATATCGATATTATTACTGCGGTTATTATCCGCATTAATTACATTCTATTCAGTAACCACACCAGAGCATTCTTCAATTATTATGCCACTGCTGACATTATTATTATTGTCGCCATTATTAATCGTACTATTTGGCTTAAAAATCCAGCCATTATTATTATCTGCACGGTAGGGTTTAAAAAAAATTGTTTAGTCCCAGACTGTGATGGACTGTGTTATAGAAGCAAATCATGGAGGGACAGTTTACGGGACAAGTACTTCACGGATGCGCCAGAACAACTCAGGCAGTGCGTCGAGCAATACAACATAGTAAAGAGAGCCTAGGAACGCTAGCGACACTTTATAATCTCAATATTAAAACAATTACTAAATGGAAGAAACGCAAGTTTGTTGCTGATGCTCCTATGGGGCCGAAGAATATTTGTTCGACGGTATTAAGCAAAGAGGAGGAAGCAGCTTGCGTTGCATTTCGAAGACATACTTTGTTGCCGTTGGATGATTGCCTCTACGCCTTGCAGCCGACTGTTCCTCATTTGAGCCGTTCATCATTGCATAGATGTTTTCAACGACATAGCATCAACAGATTGCCAGAAATAGAAAATGAAAAATCCTAAAAAATAAATTCAAAAGTTATCCCATAGTAAAATGAACATTGATCTTCTAGAAGCTCTCGTATACAAATTTTCGGATAGACTCCCATGTTCAGCCAAACTCATTACAAAAACTATGATAATCTCTTTCGCAAGGATGCTTTCTTGCTCGGTCTTACGCGCCGCCTTCTTCCGCAAGAGACCTATCTTTTAGCCGCACCACAACTAGAAAATCTTGGTGATGCCATAGTGAGCCAATTAATGGAGCTGGGGAACCGCGCAGATAAAAATCCCCCTTTTTTAGAAAATTGCGATGTTTTTGGTCATCGCATTGACAAGCTCCATCTTTCCCATGAGTGGCAACGAATAAAAAAATTTGCTCAACAAAATCGTTTGGTGGGTATCGGCTATGATAAGCGCTTTCGTCATGGAAGAAGAATCGTTCAAAGTGCAATGCAACTGATGTTTTCAGCCTATTCATCAAATCTAAGCTGCCCTCTAGCAATGACCGACGGCGCTATCAAAGTTTTAAATGAATATGCTCCCAAGAGCTTGAAGGAACAAGTTTTGCAAGAATTGCTTGGCAAAGAGGAAAGCGCTGCATTTTGTGGGCAGTGGATGACCGAACGTAGTGGTGGATCCGACTTAAAAAAAATTGAGACTCATGCCACCCTGGCACGCAAAGAAAGTGATCAAGAAATTTATCGGCTTTATGGACTCAAATGGTTTTGTTCAGCTATCGATAATGAATACGCCTTGGTCTTAGCGCAAATTCCCAATGAGGGACCTAGTTTATTCTTGCTAAAAGTATGGCAAAACGAACAACTCATGGAAGGCATTAAAATTGAGCGCCTTAAAAATAAACTTGGCACAAAAGCACTCCCAACTGCCGAAGTAAGACTCGAAGGCGCAACAGCCACGCTGATAGGTATTAAAGGAAGAGGAATTTTTTGCGCGTCGGGTATACTCAATATCACTCGTTACTACAATGCCCTCGCATCAGCATCGATCATCAATAGAGCATTTTTTTCTTGTCTGGCCTATGCCAAAATTCGCCATAGCTTTGGAAAAGCAATCATCGACCACCCTTTTCACTTAAAAACACTCGCTCATATTGATGCTCAAAGAACAGGTGCAGTGGCATTATGCTTTGAAATCGCCCGCCTCTTAGGCAGTATAGAGGAAGGTACGAGCAGCGAAAAAGATGGACCATTGCTCAGAGTTCTTATTCCCATCGCAAAAATTATACTTGCCAAATGGGCTATCTATGCAACAAGCGAAGCTATGGAAGCTGTGGGAGGTATTGGCTATCTGGAAGATACAGAATTTCCTCAACTATTGCGCGATGCACAGGTGCTTCCTATATGGGAAGGTACCACCAATATTTTGATCCACGATTTGTTACGTGCTCAACGAAAGGAAGGAGCACTCACTATTTTATTAAAAGAATTATGCGAGCGTGCCAACAACCTGATGATTGACGAAACTGACGCATGCCGGATATTAAAATCTCGACTTCAATTGATCAGTGAAAAGGTTATGAATGCAATTCATAAATCAGAAGATGATAGTTCTCTTTATCTGGAATCATTTGCTAGAAAAGCTGTGTTTACTATAGGAACCTGTACCGCTGCTCTCTTACTTGCTGAATCAAAGCCTTTTATAACTCAGGCTGATTCCTTTGCCTCAACGCGATTTACAACCTTTGTAGAAAATAATTTATGTGGTCATTTTTCTATGTAGTGTCGACGCCAGGGGTTGAGCATTCCTGCAATGATATTATCTGGTGAAGGAAATTTATTTGGATCGACAACACCGATAGCTTTTGGTTTTTTTCCGTTCTTCCAAGTATAACTTCCAAAAAGCAAATCCCACAATGGAACATCAGTGCCATAATGGCCTGCTTCATTTAAATCTTTGCTGTGGTGCAAGCGATGTTGTTCAGGACTTACAACAAAATAATTGAGCCAGCCGAGATAAACACATACGTTAGCATGAGAAAAATAGCCCTGCATTGTATTAAACATTCCAATAATAAAAAGGGCTTCTTCAGAAAATCCTAAGAGCATAAGAGGCAACAATGCCAAAAATCGCCGACCAAGAACATCGAGAAAATGATTGACTCCGTTATTACCAACATTCACTTTTTGTTCAACATGATGAATACCATGCACCCTCCACAACCACGGGTGTATGTGACTCACTCTATGAAAAATATATGATCCCAGGGAACTCATAATCAAAGCCAAAATAATCTCAAGCCATAACGGTAAACTACTTCGCTGAGGTGCACTATAAGCACTGATCCCATGGACAACTATAACCGCCATTCCTCCACCGAGCATAGTTATTATCAAATATACTAAATCGCGCAGCCATTCCTTGATGGTCGGGCGCCAACTCATATCGTAAGGGATAAGGGCTTCCATTATGGCTAAATAAAAAATTGTCCAGACTAAAAAAAATACATTACACATACCAAAATCGATATTTTGCTCGAAGGCTAAGAAAATCATAAAACACATAGATAAGACAAGGAACGGATAGACGAGCATAGATAGAAGAAATAGCATATTACTGCGATTATCTGGTCGTACTTCCATCATGAATTCTCCTATAAAAACTTCCTTCATCTTCAAAATGAAATATTTTTGATTCAATTTATTTGGAACAAATTATTTTTACATCGAGTTCTTTCATTGTCCCCTGCCAGATTATCACCATCAAATAAGATGCTGGGAATAATAATGACTAAAAATCACAACAACTTAAATCGAGAAAAAATTGCAATTATCGGAATGGGTTGCCGATTTCCGGGCAACGCCAACGACTATAATAAATTTTGGCAAAATCTTATTTCGGCCAAAGATTGTATTACTCCTACTCCTTCTGATCGTTACAACGCTTCTTATCACTTCAGTAAAGATAAAGGAAAAATCGGACGTCTTACGGGAGGACGCGGCGGATATATCGATGGATTTGACCAATTTGATCCTACTTTTTTTGGTATAGGCCCAAGAGAAGCAGAAAATATGGATCCTCAGCAACGAAAATTATTAGAGGTTGCCTGGGAAGCCTTAGAGGATGGTGGGCAAAAGCCATTTGAATTGGCTGGCGAAAAAGTGGGTGTGTTTATCGGAGGTTTCACCCTCGACTACAAAATAGTTCAATTTTCCGATTTAAGCTTCAATAGTATTGCAGCTCATACCGCCACCGGAACTATGATGACCTTATTGTCAAACAGAATTTCCTACTGTTTTGATTTCAAAGGCCCAAGCATGTCTGTCGATACAGCCTGCAGTTCTTCATTGGTGAGTATCCATCTTGCTTGTCAGAGTCTTCAAAGAGGAGAAAGTAAACTTGCCCTTGCTGGCGGAGTTCTCCTTCATATGACCCCGCAGTATACCGTTGCTGAATCAAAAGGAGGTTTTTTATCTCCTGAAGGAAAATCATGTACTTTTGATTCCGAAGCTAACGGCTATGTCAGAGCAGAAGGTGTGGGAATTGTTGTACTAAAAAAACTCTCTGATGCAATCAAAGATAAAAATTTAATTCACGGAGTTATCATTGGCTCAGGAGTCAATCAAGACGGACGTACTAACGGAATAACTGTACCAAACCCGGACTCTCAAACAGAGTTAATAAGACATGTCTGCCAAGAAGCAGGAATCATGCCTGGAGATTTACACTATGTGGAAGCACATGGAACATCTACTCCAGTTGGAGACCCACTTGAAGCACAAGCATTGGGACAAGTTCTCATGGAAGGTCGAAAAGAAAATTCAAAATGTTTTATTGGCTCAGTCAAAACCAATATCGGGCATACAGAAGCGGCTGCAGGGGTAGCAGGACTAATCAAAACCGTGCTGAGCATGAAGCATAAAATTATTCCTCCACATATCAATCTTAAAAATCCCAATGAAGCTATCAATCTTTCTGCACAACCATTCTCTATTCCAACAAAACCTACACCCTGGCCATCAACTGGTGGTCCTATGCGAGCTGGAGTCAATTCTTTTGGTTTTGGCGGAACCAATGCACACGTATTGCTGGAAGAAGCTCCTGAAATAATTTCTGAAAAAAAACCAGTGTTCTCTTCCGCCAAAATATTTCCAATGACAGCAAAAGATAATTCATATTTCAAAAATATGCTTCTAGAAATGAGAGATTATCTTTTAAACGAGGATCCTCCGATCGATTCGATGATTAATAGTTTGGCTCGACATCGCCAATCTCTCGATCGCAATCTTTCGTTCGTGTTTAGCTCCAAAGACGATTTACTTTCCTTATTCAATGCTTATCTCGATGGTGAAGCTCACGGAAATATCGTTGAGCACAATAGAATTGACAAAAGCATTCGGAAATTAGTCTGGGTATTTAGCGGTATGGGTCCTCAGTGGTGGGCTATGGGTCGGCATCTTTTTGATAATGAACCTGTTTACCGAGAAGTCATTGAACGCTGTGATAGGGAAATTAAAAAGCATGCTCACTGGTCTTTGATCGAGGAACTAAATGCTGATGAAAACAAATCAAATATGTCTGAAACCTGGCTTGCTCAGCCAGCAAATTTTGCCATGCAAGTTGCCCTTTGCGCCCTTTGGCGCTCTCATGGCATCACTCCAGACGCAATCGTTGGACACAGTACTGGTGAGGCCGCTGCTTTCTATGAAGCTGGGGTTTATAGCTTCGAAGATGCAGTAAAAATTATTATTCACCGCAGCCGCCTGCAACAAAAATTAATAGATACCGGTGTCATGCTGGCCGTAAGTCTAAGTGAAGAAGATGCTTTAGCACGCATAACTCCTTATCAAGAAAAAGTTTCTATCGCTGCTATCAATAGCCCCATGGGCATTACTCTTTCAGGAGAAAAAGAAGCTCTAATTGAAATTGCTCAACAACTTCAGCTCGAGCAAATATTCGCTAAATTCTTAAACGTAAAAGTTCCCTATCACAGTCCAAAAATGGATGTAATCAAAGATGATTTACTCCATAGCCTCGCTGATATCAAAGCCCAAAAAGCTCAGACTCCTTTGTACCTGAGTGGTCGAGAAGGAAAAGCTTTGGGGAGCGAGTTGAATGCTCACTATTGGTGGGACAATGTTCGCCAGCCGGTACGCTTTAGCAAAGCCATTGAAAATTTAGCTAAAGATGGATTTAATTTATTTCTTGAAATAGGACCCCACCCAGTCTTGGGATATTCCATCGAAGAATGTTTTAAAGAACTCAAAGCTTCTTGCACTATACTGGCGAGCTGCCGAAAAAAAGAAGATGAAGTAATTCGATTTAAACGATCTCTTGCAGCACTACACAATCTTGGTTTTTCTATCAACTGGGATAACATCGTTCCACCGAACACGCCGCTCAGACTTCCCTGCTACCCATGGAAAAAAGATCGCTATTGGAATGAAAGTCAAGAAGTTGCTCAAATACGTCTAGGTCACACTGATCATCCATTTCTAGGACGCAGACTTAAAAGCAGTCAACCTAGCTGGGAATTTTTACTGGATATAGAACAGCAAGTTTTTTTAGCTGATCATCGAATTGAAAATAATATCGTTTTTCCTGCTGCAGCTTATATTGAAATGGCATTTCAGGCTATGCATTCCATGAGTGGTCACTATTATGCGAGCATCACGGATATTGAATTTAAGAAAGCTTTGTTTATTCCTGAATCGGAAGTAAAACCTATTCAATTTATTTTCAACGAAGATAATGCACGTTTTAGCATATCAAGTTTAACGCCAACCCAAAAAGAATCTATCATTCATGCCTGTGGTGGCATTCGATCGCATCAGCCAAACTCTTGGCAAAATAAGGTTGACATTCAATCGATCTTTGACAGATGCATTACTCAATTTAACAAAAACCAGTGTTATAAAAAATTAGCTGATATGGGATATCACTATGGCTCTTCCTTTGCTCTTATTGAAGAGGTCGTAGTAGGAGATAAGGAATCATTAGCAAAAATTTCTCTAAACTTTAATCTAAAAAATGATTCAACAGACTATCACTTTCATCCAGCTTTGCTTGATGCATGTTTCCAAACTCTTCTTACATCAGAGATGAGTGTTACCAAAAAGCAAAAAGAAGGCATCAGGCTTCCTCTTACTATAAAAGAAATAAATGCCTTAAAGATTACCCAAGATTCTATTTGGGCTCATGCCACTATTTCATCAAGAAACAGCGACGAAATTATCGGTGATATTTCTATCTTTAACACAGAAGGAAAACTATTAGCTCAAATAAAAGAATTCAAAGCAGCCAATACCGATAAAGTTCAGACAAAAGTTCAAATATCAACCATAGATAATTGGCTCACAGAGATTAAATGGCTTGAAAACCCACTTGAGCTATCAGCAACACATCATGATGATTCAAGCTGGATAATTTTTTCTGACTCATCTTCTTTATCAAAAACTTTGTGCGCTCACCTAAAAGATAGCAATAAAAACTACCTTAACGTCGCCTTAGCCGATACATTTAGTTTTAATCAGCAAAACAATTCTGCAACTATCAATTTTAATTGCCAGCAAAGCCTCAATAATTTTTTTAAACTGCTCGCAAATTTTCCCAATAAAAAATTTATCTATCTATGTCCGCTTGATGCACCAGAATTTTCATCGTGCCGTCAAGATGATTTAAATTCAAAACAAAATTTTGCTCCTTATCCGTTGATAAGTCTTTGCCAAGAAATTCTTAAAGATAAGAATCCCTCTCAACTAATTGTGCTAACAAAAGCCACACAAAAAATTGTTTCTCCAGATAAACCTCAACCTATTGCTGCATCTTTATGGGGAATATGCCGAGTTCTTTGGCAGCAAGAGATGTCTCAGCATAAAGGAAAAATTATTGATATCGATCCTCTCGAAACCAAGCATGAAGTCATCGCTAAACTCATCATCAATGAGGCAAGCTCATTCGATGAAACTGAAGTTGCTTACCGAAATGGTGTTCGTTATGTCAATCGCCTAGAGCAAGCTCAGCACCTTACTCCTCCGCTTCCTTTAAACCTTAGAGCGGATGGAAGTTATTTGATCACAGGTGCTTTTGGGGCCCTAGGAAAGCTTATATGTCGCACCTTAATAAAACGCGGTGCACGACGATTAATTCTCATGAATCGCTCCATAATTCCCAAAAGAAAAGACTGGTTATGTTGCACCGATAAACGCGCGCTTGAGTCCATTAAATTTATTCGTGAGTTAGAAAACTTGGGAGCACATATAAGCTATGCATCGGTAGATGTCAGAGATAAAAAATCTTTAAGAGAATGGCATGAAAATTATAAAAAACTTTTTCTCCCTCCTATTCGAGGCATCTTTCATCTCGCGGGCGTTGTAAATGACACTCTCATATCAAACATGAGCCAAGATATTTTCGATTCTGCATATGATGTAAAAGTTTTTGGTTCAGCCAACCTTCATAAGGTTTTTATCGATGAGCCCATTGATCATTTCATTTTGTTTGCTTCCATAGCCTCACTTCTTACAACATCAGGACAGAGTAATTATGCAGCGGGCAATGCTTTTCTCGATTGCTTAGCTCATCATAGAAGAAGCATAGGACTCCCTGCTTTATCGATCGATTGGGGACCTTGGGCTGTCGGAATGATAGAAGAATTGGGACTTATCGATCACTATCGGAATAGCCGAGGAATGAGCTCTCTATCTCCCGAAGCTGGAATGGAGGTTTTAGAAAGAATTATATCTCAAGACAAGTCTCAAATTTGTGTAGCAACAATTATAGATTGGCCGTTATTTTTGAACTGGTATCCCCAAATTCCATGTCTGATAGGAGACATTGCTGCTGAACAAAAAAACCAAAATACTGATGAATCGGAAAATTTTATTGATCGATTTAGCTCTTTATCAGCTAAAGAGCGTTTAAAAGAACTTCAAGACTATTTCATTCATATCGTCTCAAATGTGCTTCGTATAAAAGTTAGTCAAGTTAACGTAGAGCAAAATCTAAATGAGCTCGGACTTGACTCTCTTCTTGCCATAGAACTTAGAGCGCGATTACAACGAGAACTTAAAGTTGCTCCTCCTGTAGTAAAACTTCTTAGTTCTACCAACATAAAAGAAATATGCCTTGAGCTTTATCAACAAATGGAAGAACTGCTTAACTCTCAATTTTTACAGACCACGGAGGCTATCGAAGTCTTCACAGATACCAAGGAATACCCACTCACCCACAATCAAACAGCGCTTTGGTTTCTCAAACATCTACACCCAGATGGCTTTGCTTATAATATCGGTGGTGCAGTTGAAATAAAAACTCAACTTAAACCTGAGATAATGTTTGAAGCTGTTCGAAAATTAATAAAAAGACATCCAAGTCTCAGAGCTAATTTTGTGCAAAAAAATGGGCGTGCTGTACAGTGCATATCTGATCAAATAAAAGAAGATATTAAGCTTATCAACGTAGAAAATTATTCTTGGAATGAAATTTATCAAATGATCATTGCTGAATATCGCAAACCCTACGATTTAGCATGCGATCCTTTGATGCGTTTCAGATTATTTAAGCTTGGCGAAGATCGGTGGGTAATGATGAAAGCCGTTCATCATATTATCTCCGATGCAATCTCCACCTTTACTTTCATTGAAGAACTCCTCGAGCTCTATGAAACAATGAAAAAAGGCCAGCAACTTGAGCTAGCTCCACTCAAAACAAGCTATTTGGATTTTCTCAATTGGCAAAACAAATTATTAGCCAGTCCACAAGCAAAAAAAATGCTTGATTATTGGCTATCGCATCTTCCTGAAGAAATTCCTAATTTAAATTTACCGGCAGATAAACTACGACCTATAGTTCTTAGCCACAATGGCTCTTCACATTTTTTTGTTCTTGATAAAGAGCTTAGTCAAAAAATACATAAGTTTGCACAACAACAAGGTGTAACAATATTTATGGTATTGCTGAGTGCCTACTACACTCTTTTGCATCGCTATAGCGGTCAGGATCAGATTATCGTTGGAAGCCCAGTGCTTGGAAGAACCGAAGAAGAATTCGCATCGGTCTATGGCTATTTTGTAAACCCTCTCCCTCTTTACGCTGATCTATCCAACAATCCATCGACAATTGAATTAATTCAACAAGTACAAAATACCGTCTTAAATGGACTAGATAACCAAGAATATCCTTTCGTAAAGTTAGTAGATAAGCTGGAACTAAAACACGATCCAAGCCGATCGCGCGTATTTCAAGCTATGTTCATTCTTTTAGTTCACCGAGTCGCTACCACAAAATATGGCTATCGATTGCGCTATATCGAACTTCCAGAAGAAGAAGGGCAATTTGATTTAACCATGTCAGCGTACGAAGACGAATCAGAAGGACGTTTCCATTGTGTTTTCAAATATAACAGCGATTTATTTTTTGCCTCAACCGTTGAGCGCATGGCAAAACATTTTGTAAACCTGCTCTCTTCCATGCTCAATGATCCCAAACAATCCATCTCACAGATAGAATTGCTCGATAAAAATGAAAAACGCATCATGCTCGAAGAGTGGAGCGGAGAAAAAAATCTAATTCCTCCCACTCAATCGATCATTGAAATGATCGATTATCATGCAAAAAATTCTCCTTTCACTCAGGCGTTGATAATGCCGCAGGAAAACGGGCAAGAGCTCAGCATGAATTATCAAGAGCTCTATGAAAAATCCAACCTCATTGCTGCACGATTACAAGAAATGGGAGTTGGATGTGGCTCGGTTCTAGCTCTATGTCTCTATAAATCTTTGGACTTAATTCCAATAATTTTAGGCGTACTTAAAACAGGTGCAGCTTATGTCCCTCTGGATCCACAATACCCTTCACAACGTCTAGCTTACATGCTTAATGATGTAGGCGCTCACATGGCTCTTGTTGATAATCAAGCTCTTGATAACATCAATGATTGGAACAAAAATATTATCGATATTCGCACACAAAATTGGCAGGGCGAATGTAAGAATATAACATTGATGCCATCTACAATTAGGCTCGATGATACTGCCTATATTATTTACACCTCTGGCTCGACCGGGCGCCCCAAAGCTGTAGCGATCAGTCATAGAAATTTATCTGCCATTTATAATGGTTGGAAAGATTATTACCGCTTAGAAAACGAAACCTACTGCCATGCCCAGCTTGCCAATTTTTCTTTTGATGTTTTTGCCGGAGATTATACACGTGCCTTATGCTCTGGAAAAACCTTGCTTCTTGTTGAAAAAAATATTTTGCTCAATACAGCATTGCTCTATAGCACTCTCAAGGAAAAACAGGTTGACTGTGTTGAGTTTGTTCCCGCTATTGTTCGCAGTCTCATGCGATATTGTTTTGCCTATAATAAAAACCTTGATTTCATCAAAATTTTAATTGTTGGTTCTGATGCTTGGACAATTGGTGAAATGAAACAACTTAAAATTTTGTGCCATCCTCACTGCCGTATTATCAACAGCTATGGACTCACAGAAGCAACAATTGACAGCAGCTGCTTTGAAGGTGATATCCAGCACATGAATGATTCTGCCATGGTACCCATTGGCAAAGCATTCAAGAATAGTTCGCTTTACATCCTTGATAAAAATTTCCAAGCGACAGCTATTTTGGTTATCGGAGAGTTGTGGATCGGCGGACTTGGCCTAAGCATCGGATATGTTAAAAATCAAAAACTGACTGAACAACGTTTTAAATCTATAAGCATAGAAGGTTGTGTTCATAGACTTTATCGAACAGGTGATCTTGCTTACTGGGATAGTTTTGGCAACGTGCACCTGGTTGGGCGCTTAGACAAACAAATTAAAGTAAGAGGCTATCGCATAGAAATAGGCGAGATAGAAAATACGCTTAAAGCACAAAATGAAATCGCTGATGCAATAGTTTCGCTCCATCAATCAAGCAATGGTGAATCACACTTATGTGCCTACGTAGCACCCAAAAATAATCAATCGATTGACAGGGAAAATATTAGAGCACGTCTTTGTAAAACACTACCAGTTTACATGCTGCCACAATGGATAGAAGTCATAGAAAAAATTCCTCTCTTGCCCAATCAAAAAATTGATATGAATGCTCTTCCCTCTGTGACATTAGCAAATCAAACAAAAGTTATAGAACTTCCGCAAAACTATTATGAAACAAAGATGGTCAACCATTGGCAGCGCTTACTCGATGTTCAAGTTATTGGGCTTAATGATGATTTCTTTGAAGTTGGCGGAAGCTCAATCAAATTGATCGAACTCGTCTATAACCTGCAATCCGAATTCAATATAACTATAGCCGTAAGCCAGCTTTTTAAATTATCTACGCTCTATGGCATGGCACAAACACTTGAAAATATTATCATCGGAAAAGAAGCAGGAGGAAAATCCTATGTTGCTTTCAATGATGATCAAGAAAAATTACTTTTTTGTTTTCCTCCAGCGGGAGGTCATGGACTTGTCTATCAACGACTTGCCGAGCAACTTTTTGATTACCACTTTATCTCATTTAACTATTTATCCGATACTAATAAAATCGATATGTACGCCGATCTGATTGAATCAATCGATCCCAAAGGACCTTACAATTTATTTGGCTACTCGTTGGGAGGAAATCTAGCCTTCTTAGTTGCAAGAGAGCTTGAGAGCCGTGGAAATCGGATCAACAAACTTATCATGATGGATTCATATCGCATTTCAGAAACATTTGATTTTAACAATGAACACCTTGCCGAGTTTGAAAAAGAACTTTCATCTCACTTACTAAAACATACAGGTTCTCAGATTGTGGCAAAAGAAACTTTAGAGCAAGCTCGTAGTTACATAAAATTTTGCAGCCAAACTCTCAACATCGGAAAACTTCAATGTGAGCTCGATGTTATTTCTGATGAAAATAAATTAAATTTGTACGCTCCTTCACAAAAAGGTTCCTGGTATTCAAGCTCTTCTATAACAACCGTTCATAAAGGCTTTGGCCCACATGCAGATATGTTGGATGACAAGTTTGTGAAAAAAAATGCTCGACTTACACGAACAATAATCGAGAGGGCCTAGCTGCATGGAGCCTAAAATAAAAAAAAAATCAGATGCTCCTTCAGTGATCATTATCGGAGCAGGTATCGCTGGAATGTCGGCTGGTATTTATCTGCAAATGAACGGCTTTAATACTCGCATTTACGAAAAACATGTGTTGCCTGGAGGTTGCTGCACAGCTTGGTCACGCAAAGGCTATATTTTTGATTATTGTATCGATTGGTTGATAGGAAGCGGACATGGAAATAGTGCCAACCGTGTTTGGCAAGAACTCGGTGCTCTAGATGGAAAAAAAATTAATAACTTTAATCTTTTTAACCAAGTAATAGACCAAAACAACAAAAAAGTAATTTTTTATAATGACCCCAAGCAATTAAGCCAGCATTTAAAATCCATTTCACCTCAAGACAGCGTTCTTATTGAATCGTTTTGTGGAGATTTACAAAAATTTATCAAACTTAATATCTACCCACCGCTCAAGCCAAAGAGTCTCATGAGTCTTAAAGAGCGCTTAACTGAATTATTGCAAATACTTCCGCACTTTCGACTTTTTTGGCGAACAGGTGCTACCCAAATGAAAAATTTTAGCAATAAATTTAAAGACCAAACTTTAAGAGCGGCTTTCAATTATATTTTCTTTCAAGATCCTCAGACCTTTCCCATGCTTCCTTTCCTTTACAATATGGCGTGCGCTCACAATCAAAATGCAGGATTTCCCGAAGGAGGTTCTTTAGGGCTTTCGCGATCTCTAGAACAACGTTATCTCTCATTAGGTGGTACTATTCACTATGGATCATGCGTCAATAAAATTGTGGTAGAAGATAATAAGGCCATCGGTATTAAGTTTAAAAAAGGCCCTCCTCAATTTTCTGATTACATCATCAGTGCAGCAGACGCTATTTCAGTGCTCTATGATTACTTAGATGGGCACTACATAAATCCAACTATTGATAAACTTTACAAGAATGTGATGCTAAAGCCGGGGATTTTATTTCCCAGCGTTATTTCAGTTTTTTTCGGTATAAAAATAGAAATTGGAAAAAACGAAGCCCATAGTACCACCTATCTCTTGGATAACTTAGACGCCAAATCACTTCCAGGCTGTCAACAAAACTGCATCGTTATTCAGCACCGCAGTCAATATGCTCAAGGTTTTGCCCCACAAGGGCATTCCATTATTCACTGCACTTATTTTAGTGACTTTGATTATTGGCAAGATTTAAGGCTCAAGGATAAAAAATTATATCGAGAAAAAAAATCGCAAGTTGTTAGATTTCTCACTAGATTTTTAGAGCAACGTTACCCACAAATCATCGATAACATAGAAGTGGTAGAGGTAGCGACACCAGCCACAACTAAGCGTTACACTGGAAACTTTCGAGGCAGTATATTTGGCTTCAAAGCTTTTAGTGAAGCCGAAGAAATTGCTGAGCGTTTGATAGATAAGCAGCATATGAAACTTCCAGGCTTAAAAAATTTTTATATGACTGGCCAATGGGTATTAGGTGGAGGTCTCCCACGAGCTGCTTTATCAGGAAGATATGTGGCCCAATTTCTATGCAATGACTTAAAACTGTCGTTCAATGTAAGCGAAATTAAAAATTCTTCGAATTGGAATCCAAAAAGTTTAGGCTATCTCCCCAAACTCGATTAAAAAATAAATTGTCAAGGAAAGCCCTATGTCACAGGCGCACAAAACACGAAACAGCATGATCATAATCGGGGGTGGCCTCGGAGGATTGTCGACAGGTTGCTATGCACAGATGAATGATTATGAGGCGCATATTTTAGAAATGCATGAGCTTCCTGGTGGGTGCTGCACATCGTGGGAGAGAGGACAATTTACCTTTGATTGGTGCATAAGCTGGCTTTTAGGTAGTGGACCCGGCAATGAAATGCATGACATATGGCGTGAGATAGGAGGACTTGATAACAAAGTTATTCGTCATCCTGAAATTTTTAATATTGTAAGGGCGCAAGACGGGCGCAGCGTACGATTTTATTCCGATCCTGATCGACTTGAAGCTCATTTATTAGAGCTTGCTCCCATAGATGAAAAAATCATTAGAGAGTTTTGCCAAGGGCTTAGAAAATTTATCAAGTGCATTAAGGTTTATCCTTTTTTACGACCAGTCGGACTGATGAAAACTTGGGAAAGATGGCGCATGCTCGCATCTTTTATTCCTTACTTTAATTTGATCCGAAAAACCATCAGCACTAAGATGACTGATTATTCTTTAGCTTTTAAAGACCCTCTTTTGCGCGAAGCTTTTAATTTTATTCTTTACGAGAAGCACCCTAACTTTCCCGTTTTGCCTTTTTATTTTCAGCTTGCTGCTCACGCCACCCATTCAGCCGGAGTTCCCGAAGGTGGCTCTTTGGGACTTGCACATTCTATTGAACATCGTTTTAAAAAACTTGGTGGAAAAATTTCATACAATAGCAAAGTTGAAAAAATAATCGTAGAAAACGATCGTGCTTGTGGTGTACAGCTCAGCGACGGACAAAAATTTTATGCGGACATTGTTGTAGCAGCATGCGACGGTCACTCCGTCACCCAAAAAATGCTCGATGAAAAATATTTATCTGAAACATATAAAAAGCTCTATTCGGAAACTATAAAAAAACCACAGATGGTTTTTCCTGGCTATTTCACATTGTTTTTAGCACTAGATAAAGAGCTTGAAGATATGGAATATTGCACGACTTATCTGCTAGATAAAAACTTAGCGCACCAATTGCCCGGCATTAGACACCCAAGCATCAATGTTCAACTTCGCAGTGCTCTTTATCCTGAACTATGCCCTAAAGGTAGCTCAATTATTTATGCAAGTTACTTTTGTGATATCGCACCGTGGCGGCAGCAGATTAATTCTCATGAGCAACTAAGCCGAAAAAAAAATGGTATTGAAATTCATACCCTCCCCGTTCGAAGAGGACAAAATTATCACCAGCTTAAACAAAAAACCGCTGATCTTCTGATTAATTTTCTCAACTCTCATATACACGGACTTAAAAATTCAATTATTCTTCGTGATATCACCACTCCTCTTACACAAGTTCGATATACCGCCAATTACGATGGATCGGTTTTAGGATGGCAGCCTTTTGTAGAAAGTGGCGAAACACTCGAAGAAGAAATTAAACGCATTGGACCAGGACTTCCTAAACTTAAAAATTTTTATTTTTCCGGTGTTTGGGCTACCACTGGAGGGCTTATTCGCGCTGCTGCTGCTGGACGTCACGTTATGCAATTTATTTGTCGAGATGATAAAAAAATTTTTAAAGCATCAATTGATCCTGCTGCATGTGCTCCCAGTCACCTTATTTTAAAAGAACGCCAACCTTACAAAACTACTCTTTGCAACAATACATCTCCATTAATTCCTAATGAAACTTTGGTTATAGATGAGAGGCATTGATTATGCTTTATCAAAAAAAAGTGATCGATATTTTTGGTGTACCTTTTGATATTGGCGGTGGCGCTACCAGTGGGACATCCATGGGCCCTGCTACTTTGCGTACTTTAGGACTCAAAAATAAAATTCAAACTTTAGGCTATGAAACAATCGATCGAGGAGATATCCCAAGCAACTCACAAAAAAATTTAGAACAACAAGCTGATAAACTCAGCGCTATTTCAGAAATATGCAGTTCACTCATGACTCTTACTATGCAATCATTAGATATGGAGCACACTCCTTTGATTATTGGAGGAGATCATTCCTTGGCAATCGGAAGTATCAACGGAGTCAATGCGCATCTTGGTAAATATAATAAAAAATTGGGTATTATTTGGATTGATGCTCATGGTGATAGCAACACACCTCAAAGCTCATTGACAAAGAATATTCATGGAATGCCGCTGGCTGCAATCATGGGACATGGCTATAACGAGCTGATACAATTCAATAATAATACTTCACCCATTGATCCAAAAAACATCAGCCTTATTGGAATCCGCAATCTGGATCCACAAGAACGAGATTTTATTAAAAATTCTGGTATCAATTATTTCAGCATGAAAGATATCGATGAAAAGGGTATCGCTTATGTGATTGATCAGGCTATAGATCAGCTCAGTCACAAAGTAGATGCTACTCATCTTTCTTTTGACCTTGATGCACTTGATCCACTCTATGCTCCAGGTGTCTCTGTTCCTGAAGCTGGCGGTTTAAGTTTCAGAGAGGCCCGCCTTATATTGGAATGCGCCTATCAAAGTAAAAAAATTATTTCTATGGAGTTTGTCGAGCTCAATCCCCTATTTGACACAAAAAATACAACTGCAAATCTTTGCATTGATCTGATTCAAAGTGCATTGGGAAAATCGATTATCTAAGATCATATCTAAAAATAACCAAGCCAAGATATGAAATCTCCCACTATATCTTGGTATGAAAAATAATTTGATCGTAAATTTAAACAGAAATTTTTCTTTTGAAAAACAAAATTTATTCTTTGATTCAGAACAAATTTTAATAAATATTTTTTTTACAAATGATTTTTTTTCTAAACAACAATTACTTGAAAAATTTTTACCCGAAAATGAATACCAAAGATTTCAAAAAATAAATTTATGCCAATATAGAAAAAAATGTATTACCCATCGAGCATTATTACGTTTCCAGCTTGGACTTCTATTAGGACAATGCCCAGCTTCTATAACAATCAAAACCACTCAATTTGGAAAACCATTCATCAAGAAAAGCGAAAACGAAATCGGAATTAAGTTTAACGTTTCTCATAGCGAAAATTTTGTCGCTTTTGCATTTAGTAAAAGCCGCGAAGTAGGTATAGACATCGAAGAGAAACGAGCTTTATCAATTTTTAGCGACATTGCGTCATTGGTGCTAACAAAACAAGAATTGCGTGAGCTTGATGTTTTTTTGCCAGCACAACAAAGGGAACACTTTTTACAACTGTGGACCAAAAAAGAAGCCATAAGCAAATTATGGGGCTTAGGCTTGAATTTCGATTTTAAAAAAATAGCCCTAGGATTTTCTCATTCATCACAAGAAAATTTCTTAGAGAAAAACCACTTGCAACTATTTACAATCTCCAAGCCATCTTTATTCTATGGATCCATCGCTTATGCGCCATGTTGATTTTAACTATAAAAGTCAAAATAAGCGACTTAATATTCATTAAAACACCTCTCTTTACATTATTCAAGCAATATATAAAAATAACGATTAGGAGTATTTTAAATTGATTAAAATTACAACTTTTTTTACTTTATTAATCATAAGTAGTTGTGGGGAAAACTTGCCTAATAACTCTAAAACCAAAAGCGTGCTGCCAGAACAAGAAAAAAAATTACCCAAGGCACATAACAATCCTGAGTCAAGTGAATTTAAAAACGAGCATATAACTGACCAAAAACAGCCTGCACGGCTTAATCGGGTGAATGATAAACAAAGACAGCATGGCATAAGTGAAGAATTTTCCAGAGATAATTTTAATTATGAAAACTTAGCTAAGGTAGATTGGACTAAGCCTGAAACTTATGGGGATTCTAGGCATAACCTTAGTCTTAGCAACAACCCTGCAAACATTAGTCCAAATTTTAAAATAGCTGGCATCACACCTGAAAATTATTATCACGTAAATATTCTTGGCGATGGAAATTGCTGGCTGAGAGCTTCTTGGGTTAGTTTCCTTTTACCGGTGCTAGATAAAGAGCAAGAATATCTTGAATTTATTGATCAATTATATAAATTTTACGAAAAATTTAAAGAAGTACCGGGATTTTCACATAGATATTTTGCTCAAGAATTTAAACAACTTATAGAAGTTTTAAAAAAATCATCACCTAAGAAAAGATTAGAACTTCTCAATAAATCTCACGTAGATGATTTTTTAAATTACACCTTAAGATCTTTAATTCACGCAGAAAATTACCTCAACAAATTAAATAACATAGGATTTAGCCCTGAAACATCAAATAATTACATAAAAAGCACTAAATGGAGTAACCCTTTCAGACTAGCAAACCTATTTATTCCATCACAAAAAAACTATATTAATATAATAACCAGCTCATCTGAGTCACTGGAAATTATATCAAGATCTGATTTTGGTATTTTATATTTTAATAATGACGGGTCTTACCTAGAAGAAACTAAAAATGAATTTGCTCTTCTTAAAAAATACTTTTACACAGATAAAATACATAGCCTTAAAGACTTATATCAAAGTGAATTTTTGGCAATTTTTCCTATTTACTCACCAGTTCACTATAGCGTGGCTATTAGAAAAGATCTTGCCCAACGCTATGGTCAGTAAAAACTAAATAGTATTGATACGCGCTGTCCTATATTCTGGGAATCTTAGAATTTAGTACTACACAAAGTCTACCTTCCCAGAAGTTATGTCAAAAACACAGCCAACTAATTCAACTTTTTGCTCATCCAATAATTGCTTTATAATTTTACTTTCACGACTGATAATATCCATACTTTGCAGAACATTTGCTTTGACTGCCATTGTTTCTAGTTCTTCTTTGTAGCTATCATAGTCAGTAAATTCTTTTTTAAAGCGTGAGAAATTCATACTTTTTTGTATATCTGACATCAGATGATCGAGATGCTCACATCCATAGACTTCTCTCGCAGATTTTCCTTGGTTATGCAAAGAAATCGCCGCAGAAACTGCACCGCATTTTGTATGCCCCATCACCATGATAAGCTTAGCCCCGGCAATAGAGCAGGCAAATTCTAAACTCCCCATCACGCGTTCGCTCACCACATTACCAGCAAGCCTTATACTAAAAATATCTCCTATACCCACATCAAAAATAAGTTCGACTGGTGTTCTAGAATCGATGCAGCTTAAGGTTACAGCAAGCGGATATTGTCCTTTTGCTGTTGCCAAAAGTTGACGATTAAAATCTCTGGGAATTCTTTGCCCACTGACAAATCTTTTATTGCCATCCTTCATCATTTGAAGAATTTGCTCTGAAGTTAGTGAACGCTGTAGCTCTTGATCCGTATGGATTTGGTAACGAACTTGATCTTTAATACCAAATTTATTTTCAAAACCAACCAAACTTATGTTCGTATTTTTATCGTGCGATTTTTCTTCAACAAAATTATCTATGACACGCAAAATATCAGCATCGATATACTGAGCTCCGCTTGCATCTATGATTATGGTTTTATGATCCTTGATACTTTTTAAAATATGCTCCACAGAGGTTCGGTTTAAAAAACTTACTTGGTTCGCTAGATTTATTCTTAAAACATCACCGCTGAAATATTTTTCATATATTATTTTTAACGGCCCCTTATAGTGACTGATCAGAATGAAAAAAATACTTGCACCCATCCCAAGAGCAATACCAACCAATAAATCTGTAAACAAAATACCAACCACAGTAAAAGAAAAAGGAACAAATTGATCAATGCCTTTGTCCCATATACGTTTCATATTTTTTATATTGACTAGTTTTGCTCCGGTAACTATCAAAATTGCTGCGAGACATGACAGAGGAATAGCATTAAGCCACATGGGCAAAACAAGAACCGAAATCAACAAAAAGATGCCATGAAAGATTGCTGATTTTTTTGATGAAGCTTGAGCATTAATGTTTACCGAACCTCTTACAATAACCGAAGTTACAGGCAGCCCTCCAATAAATCCTAATATTAGATTACCCACTCCCTGTGCAAATAGTTCTCGATTAGGCGGTGAAACCCGCTGAGCAGGATCAATTTTATCAACAGCTTCGAGATTCAATAGAGTTGCTAAAGAGGCAACGATAGCTAAGGATAAACCCGCAAAATAAATTTGAGGGTTTTTAAATGCGTTAAAATCAGGTGCAATAAGAACATTAAATACATTTGATATATCAGTGATAACCGGAACATTTACTCTGTGCATACTTTCAACAAATAAATTCGGTGCAAAATAAGAAAACAAATAATTTAAAATCAACCCAACAAAAACAGTCATCAGTTGGGAAGGAATTATTAAGTATTGAGCTCTTTTTTTGCTGTCGAAATAAATTAAAAACAAAAGACACACCATTCCAATCAGCAGTGAACCTGAATGCCAATTAAAAAATGATGTGAGCAATTCCGAAAATGTAGTCTGCTGATCCGGCTGAATAAAAGACATTTCCCCTTCAAAATCTTGATCCCAACCCACCAAGTGAGGAACCTGTTTCAACACCAAAATTAGGCCTATAGCAGACAACAAACCATTTATAACGCTGGATGGGAAGAAAGCTGCGATAAAACCTGCTCGCAACGCACCTATGATAATTTGCACAATACCACAAATAATAAGGGCAGCCAGAAATGCTTGGAATGATCCAAAATTATTAATTTGAATGGCAATGACAGCCGTCAGGGCAGCTGCAGGACCGCTGACACTGGTATGAGAACCGCTCAGCGCACCTACAACAATTCCTCCAATAATTCCCGCCAATAGCCCAGAAATAAGTGGAGCCTGGGATGCCAAAGCAATACCTAAACACAAAGGCAAAGCTACTAAAAAAACTACAAGACCAGCAGAAAGATCACTCAACCATGTTCTCAAAACTGAACTATTTAGAGTATTTGATTTCACCTATCCCCCCTTCTGTTTTCTGCCCGATTATCAATTTTTTAAATTTATTTATTGACCTTATAGATACGAGCAAAGCATTTTGTTTTTATTTGTATTAATCTTAAAAATATAATTTATTTTTGCGCATAGTCTTTAATAACTTTGACTGCTTCATCAACATGTTTTTGTATTTCCAATTGCGAAGAAAAAGAAAAAATAATTTTTCCATCTAAACCAACAACAAAAGTCGCTCGCCCTGGAAGAATACCCAATGTTTTTTTTACTCCATATTTTTTTCTCACCTCTCCACTTTCATCACTGAGCAGTGCAAAAGGTAAACTATGTTGGGTGGCAAATTGTTTATGGGAATCAGGAGAGTCTGCACTTATGCCAATAATTTCAACACCAAGATTTTTAAGCTCTTGGTAATTATCTCTAAATGAACATGACTGTGCGGTACATCCTGGAGTGCCATCTTTGGGATAAAAAAATAAAACGGCACCCTTACTTCCCTTCATTTTATAAAAAACTTGGCTTTCTCCATTTTGATCTGGCAAAACAAAATCTGGTGCTACTTCACCAACTTTCAGCATAAATTCTCCTTTTATTTTGTTAGGCTTAAACATACTGCATAATATCCCTTCTAAAAGCCTTTACGGCTCATAAAATTTGTCCTATAGCTTCCAAGGTTATCAATTTGCTTTTGGCAGCTTTATCACCGCTCTTACAAATAATAATGACTCACATGGCACTACCGGGGTTACTATTACAAGGCATATCCTTCACAGGTGGAAATTATGTTCTTTCTTTTTAACTTTATAATTTCACTTTTTCTTTCCTGCTCGCTTTTTGCCAAGGTTAGTGAACGAACCTTTATCGTTGATATTTTACAATTACAGCCGCAAAAATTTGAATTAAAACGCCGTTACATTGGCAGCATTACAACAGATAATTTCAGCATTTTGCGTTCAAAAGTTACAGGCACAATCGCCTCGATCGATATCCAAGCCGAGCAAAAAGTAAAAAGTGGCCAGCTTCTTGTTTCGATCAACAACCGCTCGCAAAAAGCTGCATTAGAAATTGCCATTAAAACTCACAATTCACTCAAAAACAAAGTTGCACGCCTTGAAGCGCTTAAAGCAACAAACGACATAACTAAAAATGAAGTAGATGAGGCACAACGCGAACTGCTCAATGCTCAAATGCAGCTTGAAAAAGCAAGAAAATCTCTAGAAGACACTGAAATTCGGGCACCATTTGACGGTACTGTTGGAGTTCCCCGAGTAGTTGTTGGGCAATCAGTTAAGCCTGACACAGCTATAATTTCTCTGAGAAATGGAAATTACTCCATTAGCTTTTTAGTTCCTCCAAAAAGAATCAAGGAACTAAAGATTGGGCAAGCTCTTAATGTCGATGATAAGAACGGTTCTATTACAGCGATAGAACATACGGTGGATCCAAAAACGTTGACGGGTTTTGCTAGAGCGAAGATCCAAAACTGTGAAGGCTGCATTATTGGTGAAAGTTTACTCGCCCAAGTTGTTGTAGCTCAAAATCCTCAGGCAATCGTACTGAGCCGCAATGCCATTTATTACGATAAAGGCAAAGCTTTTGTAGTCAAAGCTGTGAGTGGAAAAAATAATGAGAGCAGGGCCCAAATTACTGAAGTAGTCCTAGGCAATGAGTCAGAAGGATTGGTTGAGATAAAATCTGGACTTTCCTTAGGTGATCGTATTGTAGCTATGGATCCCAAACGCATAACTGCCAACGCGCTGCTTAAGGAAACAAAATGAAGTGGACAAATTTTTTTATCGAACGCCCAGTCACTGCGGTTGTCGTAAACATAATGTTGGTAATCTCGGGCCTTTTGGCCTTTAAAGGCTTACTGATCGATGAATATCCTCGGATTATTGTTCCTAAGCTGAGCGTTGAAACAAGTTATAGCAATGCATCAACCGAAACTATTGAAAAAGAAATCACCACACCCATTGAAGAAAAACTTTCACTTGTGGAAGGGCTTGAAAAAATAAGTTCAGAATCAAGAGCAGGACACAGCAAAATTCATCTTTGGTTTTCACCAAAAATCTCTATGGATCGGGCCTTCATTCAAGTTAATGAGCAAGTCAGCAGAATATCCGGGAAGCTGCCCAAAGAAGCTGATCCTCCTCGAATAAATCGCAGTGGCGGGGGGGAGCCTTTCCTCTATCTTACGGTAAAAAGCTCCGCCTTGATGGGAGCCGAGCTTACTCACTTTACCTCCACTCACATCAAAAATAGCTTTCAAGGTATTGATGGGCTTGCCGAAGTAAAAGTATGGGGGCCTCCCTATATCATGAGTGTTGTGCTCGATCCTCTTGCCATGCACAACCAAAATATTGAACCTGCGCAAATTGTTGAAGTGCTCAAAAAAAATGAATTACTTTTGCAAGCAGGACAAACGAAAAGTGGCCAACCCATTGATTTAGATGTCGTCGCTAGAAATCCAAGCGATTATGAACAAATGATCATCGGCAACAACTCAGGAGCTCCTGTATATTTGGGTGATATCGCCCAAATAAGGCTTATGGATGATGATCAAGAAGGTATCTTTCGGGTTGATGGCCAACGTGCAATACTGATCGCACTGGTTAAAGCAAGCGATGCCAATGTGCTCGAAGTTACCAAGGCCGTAAAAAAAATAATTCCTAAAGTCAATCGTGACCTGCGCGGCAAGGCTCATGTTTATATCGAAAGTGACAAATCAATATTTGTTAGCGAATCATTAAAAACTATTTATAAAACCATTATTGAGGCATGTATTTTAGTTTTATTAATTATATTTTTATTTCTCAGGCATGTTCGTGCAACACTGATTCCCTTGGTTACCATTCCAATATCACTTTGTGCCACCTTTTTAGCTCTGAAAATTTTTGGGCTCTCTATCAATATTATTTCCCTCTTAGCAATGGTCCTGGCAGTTGGCTTAGTGGTTGATGACGCAATTGTTGTTTTGGAAAATATTTTTCGTTACCGAGAACAAGGCTTAAGTGCACTGGAAGCAGCTAAAAAAGGTACTCAAGAAATTGGTTTTGCTATCATTGCTATGACCTTAACCTTGATGAGCGTTTTTTTACCATTAATTTTTGTGTCGGATATAACAGGTGCACTGCTGAGAGAATTTGCTATTACTTTAGCTGCAGCGGTATTTTTCTCAGGTATTGTGGCATTGAGTTTATCGCCTCTCATGTGTGCTAAACTATTGCAAAAACCTGCGCATGAAAATTCCATTGGCCGTACAATTCTTGCAGGTATCATATGGCTTGAAAAAACGTACGCTCTTTTGCTTCATCGCTTTTTTAATCACCAAAAAATTGTTTACGCATGCTTGGCGGTTGTTATTGTGTGCGGGGCTTTTGTCTATCAAAAACTTGACTCCAACCTTATTCCTAAAGAAGACCGAGGCATTATTGGAGCATCAATTCCCGATATTCCTGGCTTTGACTCCGATGACATGGACACATATGTTGATCAGGTTGAGCAACTTTTTCTCTCTCGGTCAGAAGTATTAAAAACTCTAACATCGATAAACGAAGGATACAGCCACGTAATCGCTATCTTGAAACCATGGAAAGAAAGAAAAAAACATGCCGAAACCATTGTTGAAGAGATTAGAGATGAAGTGAAACAACTGCCACTGGCAGTCTATCCTTGGAGTGATAATATAGGACTTGATGCACTACAAGACGATAGCAACTCCGATTCATCTATTGTTGTCGCCATAAAATCCCCTAAAAGCTACGTTGAAATTGAAAGGATCGCATCTGCTTTGAGCGAACGTTTTGGAAACGATGGCATCTTAAAAGATGCCCACTCCGATTTAAATATGAATCAATTATCTATAGCGGTAGTTCTAAAACGCGAAGCTCTTACTCAATTAAATATCTCAGAAAAAAATATTTCAATGGCACTTCAAACTATGAGTGATCGCATGAGAGCTTCGAGCTTTAACCTGGAAGGCCAAAGTTATTCCGTCTATCTCAGTTCTTCATCGCAGGTAAAAGATCTTGAGCTCGTTTATCTATCAACCAAAAATGGTACCCAAGTTCCCTTATCTACTGTTGCAAACATCGACTATCGAGTTCAGGCTCCTACCCTGAGGCATCTTAATCAAATGAGGACTGCCCAAGTTCTTGCCAATTTAAGTGACAGCACCAGCCTGAGCGATGCAAGAAATTACCTAGATAAAACCATTCCTGATATTGTTCCTGCCGATATGAGTGTGAGCTATGAGGGAGCTTTAGGCATGCAAGAGAGAAGCTCAAAAACTTTTGCATTGCTTTTTTTAGCCGGACTTATATTTATTTTTGCCATTATGGCCATTCAATTCGAAGATATTATCGATCCTCTCATAATTCTTTTAACCGTTCCTTTTGCTTGCATTGGAGGAGCTTTTTTGCTTTGGGTTATGGGCGAAGGAACCAACCTTTATACCCAACTAGGAATGCTTACACTGATTGGTCTGATCACCAAGCACGGAATTCTTTTGACAGAATTTGTAAGCAGCAAACGAAAAATAGGTGTTGATCTAAAATCTGCAGTTTTTGAAGCCGCGCGTTTACGTTTTCGTCCCATTATCATGACAACGGCAGCAATGGTATTAGGAGCACTTCCTCTGATTATCTCATCAGGTGCAGGCAGCGAAGCACGAAGAGCTATCGGAATCGTTATTGTTGGCGGATTAACTTTTGGTACATTATTGGTTTTGTTTGTCTTACCCATCAGTATTTATTCCGTTTACTCTTTAAGAACTCGCTTAGGCAATTAAATACCCAAGAGAAAAAAATGATACGAATTATTTTGTTACTAATATTCGCAACTAAACTCATGAGCAAAGATATTCAGGAGTTCGCCCTGAGCATCATTGCTCATCCGCCCCTTATCTCATTAAAACAAGCTCTCAATGAGGCAAAAAAACAAAATTATGACTTACAAAAAGAATACAAGCAACTTCAGATTGCAAGCAGCGCTCGGGACAAGTCTTTTGCCCCGCTTATTCCTCGTTTAGATTTTTTCTTGGCAAAAGAAGCTAAGCTTTTTCAAAATAATGAAAACGATAACGACAAGGCTGTTTTCAAGCTTGAGACAAAATTATTTGATATGAAATCATTGTTTGCAGTAAAAAGCTCAAGCGATGAGTTAAGAGCTGCAAAATACAATTATGAACAAGCTTCAAACAAAATTTTTTTTGAGGTGGCCAATGCTTACAGCGAAACACTTATCGCTCAATCTCTTGCTGTCCTTGCTCAAGAAGAGCTTGAGCAGTACCAAAAGCAATTGGAAGTCTATCAAAAAAAATTGCAAGCTGGACTTGCACGCCCTCTCGATATAAGTCGAGGGGAATATCTCTTTAATAAATCAAAAACTAACTTAATTTTGAAAAAAAGAGATTTTGAACGTAAACGCGCCCAACTTGGCGCATTAATAAGCCGTAAAGAACTTTTTCAAGTCGAAGATTTTTTGCTGGAATCACCCTATTTCGATGAAAGTCTGGAAATTTTGCAATCGCTTGCTCAAAATACAGCGGAATCGAATAGCCTTAAATTAAAATATTCTGCACAAAATTATTCTATTTTAAGCGAAGGATTTAATTATTTTCCCATCCTAAAAACCACTATCGAGGGCGGCCTACATACTCCCCCCCATGATAACTCTAGTCCATCACATGAAGCTTTCTCCAAGATAATGTTCACTATAGAATTACCTATTTTCAATCAAGGATTGCCCCATGCTGAGTTAAAAAAGAAAATAGCCCAACGCGATCTAATTGAGCTCTCACAACGAGAACTGCAACTGACAAAGCATTTGGGTATCAATGGAGTACTTGAGCAGATTCAGGCCTCTCAAGTGGCCCTAACAAGCGCAGACCTAGCACTTAAAGCTGCCAAAAAAGCCAAAAAAAGTGCAGAGCGACTCTACAAAGCTCAAGAAGCCACCGCTTTAGAATTGGTTGAAGCCAATGTAAATTTTAGCAGCGCACAAAGTCTATTTCTAAACGCCCAACTGCACCTTAAACAAAGCAAGCTCCAACTTCTTTATCTAATAGGCAAAATGAGCGAAATTGAATGAGATTTGCTCATCCAATACTGGCCAAGCTGGTTCTTTTAGTATTGCTTTTCAATAACACAATAAAAACCTCCCCACCATATTGCAATATACAAATAAAAACATATTATTAACTAATGAAAATAAATCACAATTTAATATGCCTACTTTTGCCTTTAATAAGTTACTTTTCATTATCTTTACAAGCGGCTGAATTTCCAATAGAAGAAAAATATATTCGCTTTGAAGAAAATAAAATCCAATTAGCTAAAAAGACATTCAGAAATAATGCAGGCATGAGCATCACTCTTCTTGCAGCACAGCACGTTGCTGATTCTGATTTCTATGAAGCTCATAAAATTCTATTGGAACAAGCTGATATGGTTTTATTTGAAGGAAAAGGATTGGATGAAGAGGGTAGCAAATTTAATCTTAGCGAGCTTGGTCAGCTCAATAGAAAAATAACTGACAGGCATTTTTTGGTTGCGAACGCCTTTGGTTTAAGCTACCAACTCGATTATACCGACTATCGCAAGAGCAATTTCATACACGCAGACTACAGCTTTGAGCAAACTGCCACAATGGAAAAATTTGATACTATTGAGGCTATGATTTCTCAAATCAAAAAAAATATTGAAGACATCAAAGAAAAATTCTCTCATCAGTCCAATGAGCCTCTTCAATTCTATTTTGAGCAGGAAGTAAATAAATTCAGTGAGTTAGGTATCGCCGCATACTTTTCTCAAGCTATCCCCTTCCTACTTATGGATGAGATGCAACTGAAACAAAAGATTAACAATGCCGAGTGGTATGAAAATGAATTCACTAAACGAAATCAAATTGTAGAAGAAAAACTTGCAGAAATATTAGGCAAGCAACAAACTCAATCTCAAAAAGCTCCTCATATAATAATTTATTACGGAGCAGCACACATGCCTCATTTTGAGCGAGTCATCAAAGAGAGATATTCATTTTTACCTGAAAGCCAAGAATGGTTCACTTCAATATCACTTGAATAAACACATGCTCTTTCATCCACATGAAAGAGCTTAAACATCTTCCCATTTAATCAGGCTTTTTTAACAAATTCTGATTTGAGTCGCATCGCTCCGACTCCGTCGATTTTGCAATCAATATTGTGACCATCAACGCTGTCGATGATGCGAATATTTTTTACCTTGGTGCCAATCTTGACCCCGCTTGATGATCCTTTAACCTTGAGGCTCTTAATTACGCTAACAGTATCGCCATCTTTGAGTTCATTGCCATTGACATCTCTCACAATATTTTCTTCATCATCCGCCTTAGATTCCGAAGCTTTCCATTCATGCTGGCACGATGGGCACACCAACATTCCGCGATCCTCATAGCTATATTCACCACCACACGATGGGCAGTTAGGTAGTTTATTCATTTGGCAATCCTTTTGTTTTAAATAGTAAATGCTAGACCGCGTTATGCGCATGCCTATTTAGCAGATTAAAGGAGTTTTTACGGGCTCAGCAAATATGCGCAAGAAGTGATTGGCCGTATAGAAAGTTTAATTTTAGAATGTAATGCAAAACCAAAGTCCTCTAATTTCTTTTAAGCGCTAAGATTATCCCACGCAGTATTAAATGACTGCAAAAGCTGTTTACGCTTTTCATAAGAGATAAAGGCACTTTTAAAGCCGTTCTCTAGAAATCTACGAATAGTGTTTAAGTCGAGCTTGGCGTATTCTATCATGGTCATAATTTCTTTTGTCACTGTAGTATTTGAACAGAGGCGGTTATCGGTATTGATAGAAACTCTCACCCCTCTATCTATAAAAGTTTTTAAGGGATGTTCCTCGAGAGATTGTACTGAACCAGTGTGCAAATTCGATAGCGGACAACTTTCAATTCCTACTCGATGATCCACGACATAGCGCAAAAGCTCATCATCTTCTACCAATGTTGTTCCGTGTCCAATACGATCCGCTCCTACTCTCAATGCCTGAGCAATACTCTCAGGCCCGTAACTCTCACCAGCATGAAGCGTAACGAATAAATTATTTTTTTTGGCAAGAGCAATGGCCTCTGCATGATCACTGATAGGAAAGCCCTTCTCTGGCCCAGCCATATCAAAACCAACTACACCATGATTCTTAAATTGTGCAGCAAGCTTCGCCACAGACAAAATACTTGCACCATCGCTATGTTTAAGACCACAAAGTATTTGAACAACACTAATACCAAGCTGTTCTCTTGCACACTGCGATGCGCTAATGCACGCTTCGATAACCTCCTCTTGACTTAAGCCTTTTTGTATCAAAAGATAAGGGCAGTAGCGCACCTCAAGATGCACTACATTTTCTTTTGCGGCATCCTCGCACAGTTCAAAAAATACACGCTCAATATTTTCTTTGTATTGCATCACGGCAACCAATGGCTCAAAACCCAAAAGATATTCTTCTAAGCTTTTTCTCACACCACCGTATTTATAGTGTTTCATCAAGAGTTCTGGATCGTTGCTTGGCAGTTGGACATCACAATTTTTTGCAAGTTCTATCAAGGTTTCTATTCTTAAAGAGCCATCCAAGTGACAATGAAGATCGGTTTTGGGTAATGAATGGATTAATTCATAAGAAATTCGAGACATGATCTTTCTCTCCCCAAAGAGCGCCTGACAATATTTTTTTGCCACACTAATATAAATAATTCTCAATGGCCATCAATTGTGAAGGAAGCGGCGCAGTAAAACTCATCAACTTTCTAGTCTTCGGGTGGGAAAACTCAATTGTTTCTGCATGAAGAGCCTGTCCGCACAATAAATCTATCGCTTTCACAAGCTCGATTGGCGCTAATTTATTAAGGCTTCGCGCACCACCGTAGAGATGATCGCCCAAGAGCGGGTGATTCATATCGGCAAGATGAGCGCGTATTTGGTGAGTGCGTCCAGTATAAAGTTTAACCTTTAACGAACATACTCCATGTTTTTGTGCTTGAACTTCAAAAGCCGAGTGCGCCATACGCACGTTAGAAGAAGCTATTTTGGGCACAGGCAATCGAGTAAAAAATCGCAAACGATTGTGAGGATGGCGAGCATGCCCCGTTTTTAGATCAAACCTAGTCGATTGCATCTCACCATAGGCGAAAGCTCTATAAAATTTATTGACTGCTCGATCTTTAAAATCCTGGCTAAGAATGCGTAAAGCATGCGGAGTTTTAGCAATCACTATTACTCCAGATGTATCTTTATCCAAACGATGAACAATTCCTGGTCGCTCTTGATTATGAGCCATCATCGAAGGAAAGTGATACAATAAGGCATGGCATAAAGTTCCAGTTTTAACACCTGCCCCAGGATGAACCACCAATCCTTTTGGCTTATTTATCACAGCAATCTCATCATCGCTGTACAAAATATCGAGCGGAAGCGCTTGAGGTTCAATGTGCGAAATTTCAGGAGGTGGTGGCATCATGCATACAGGCTCCCCCCCCATGAGTTTATATGAAGCCTTAATGCTCCTGTTATTGATAGTTACCAAACCATCTTTAATAAATTGACCTATTTGGGCCCGAGAAAAATCAGGACATTGGGCGCTCAAAAAAACGTCCACCCGCATACCTGCATCTTTATCCTCAGTTTTTATCAAAACAGCCGGCATTAAACCTTCCCATTTGAACGTTTTCAAAGTTTTAGCCACACTTTATACACCAAAAATCACACAAATAAATACCCATAAACAAGCAACTATTAACCCAGCAAAAAACCATAATAAAATATATTTTTTTCATTTTTTTCCACTTATATTCTATCAGTCGCTAGCATAATCCTCCCTAGCAAAGAGGTGAGCGATGGCGAGACGGGTTGTTATTGGGATTATTTTCTTTTTATCTGGCTGCTTAGATAAGGATAATTTAGCCAAATCCTCATTAGGTTCCTCGAAAGATGCCCCAGCAGATCCAAGCAGTGTTATTTCTATGGGAAGAGATGATGATGACGGCATGGCCTTAAAATGGCATATCGGAGGATAAGATCTTAGGATAACGGCTCTTTTTTAGAGCTCTGGTATTCTATTACCATGTCATAGGCCTGATTTTTTTTGATATTGAAATTATCCACTAGTTCTTTAACTATATCTTTGGTCCTAAAAGCTTGTTCGCTTCTTTTTTTTATCAGCTCTACTACTGACTCTTTCTCATCGTTAGAGACGGACCGTTCAACATCCTGAGCCTCAACAATCACAACGCATTCACCCTTTTCCACGAGTGACGGTTTTAACTCCTGCCCTAAAACTCCACGATGAAAGGTTTCAAACACTTTGGTGAGCTCTCTCGCAACTACAACCCGCCTAGGGCCCAACGCTTCAAATAAATCATCTAGTAAATTTTTGACCCGTAGAGGAGATTCGTAGATAACCAAAGCAAGCCCGCATGCTGCTGTTGATTGAAACAACTTTTTTCTCTGACTATTTTTTTTTGGCAAAAACCCCAAAAAAGCGAAACGAGTCGTATCGATACCGGCTCCCATTATGGCAGCACTTTGAGCCGAAGGTCCAGGAATAACCTCTACCTCAAAACCAGCTTTCACTACCGCTTGCACCAATAAAGAGCCAGGATCGCTAATAACAGGACAACCTGCATCAGACAGCAAAACTACCTGTTCATTTGCCTTAAGGCACTCTTCCACCACATGAGCCCGCTGCTCTTCTATTTGAGCATGACAGGAAATAATTCTACTTTGAGACTTTAAATTAATTCCCAAAAAACTTATGAGCTTACGAGCCGAACGGGTATCTTCTGCCAAAATAACATCGGCTGAACTTATGCTTGATATTGCCCTGGAGGAAATATCACCCAAGTTTCCGATTGGGGTTGCAATAATTTTGAGTTTATTCATGTAAAAGCCGGATCTAAAATATCACCTGCTCTTCTTGGCCTTTTTTTCTCCAATAGCAAATACATTCCTATATTTTTCATGACAATGCTCATATAAATCAGGATTTTCTTAAATAAAGATTCAACAGAAGCTGCATTGCAAAAACTAAAACCTTTGTTAAATACAATACATTAACAATATAAAATAATTTTACTTATCACAGCGCAATTATTATGAACTACATTAAATATACTTTTTTCTTCTCTTTTCTTTTTCTGCTAAACGCCTGTATTCAACAAAAAAATAACACTCACCAAGGCCCTTCCCTTGAAAGCGATAAAAAAGCCAAAGAAGTATGGGCTCATATTAAAAGTAAAGATTTTTCCAAGAAAGAACAAGCCCAATCAGGGTGGAAAAAAATACTAGAAACTTTGCGACTTCCCAAAGATAAAAGAGCACCTGTTGTCCAAAAACTTGTTTCATATAGAGATGATACGCAAGGAATCATCCATAAACTACTCAAAGGTAGTATCAATCAAGAACGCTCTAACGCTATTGTGACTATGCTCGATGATTTATCTAATAACGATATGAAAAAGGCGTGGCTTGAGCAGGCACACAATAATGAAGATGCTATGGCCTTGCTATTAGCTAGAAAAAATGCTCTTCAGGATGATGCCCCACAAGCTATAAAAATACTTCTCGATAAAATTCTTCCGCTAGATCTGAACACTCGCTTAGCTGCAACGAAAATATGGGACGTGGTACGTAGGGCCAATTTTGCTATTAGAGATGACAAACGGGCCTTTGCAATTGAAGTGCTCGCGCGTTTAAGCGACATGCCCACAAGCAGCACTCGCCAAAGCATAGTAAAAGCTCTTAGCAGCAAAGACGATATGGATGCTACAAAATCTGGTTTGCTACAATCAATGGTGCAAGGACCAATCGATAAAGAATTGCTAAAAATTTGTGAAATTTTTATTGAAGATCAAGGCGATAGTCAGGCCAAAAAAAATTTCGTTAATCAGAAATTGGGAAACCTTAAAGAAAGGGCTCTTCATTATCTTTTGAGTCTGAATATTTCAAAAGCTGCTGATGGTGATGGTCCCGGCGTGAGACTTTCTACCGGGGCGCTGGCAAGCGAACAGCCCTATTTAAATAATTTAATTACGTTACTGACTTTGAACGGTGCTGATAGCGGAGATCTTTATTCACACAGGCTCCCACAAGAAGCCACCGACGTGATCCTCGATGAATTAGATAAAAGTGATGACAAAAGTGTTTTTCTAAAGCTCCTTGAAGGGCGCACCGTGAATCATGAAGATTTAATGCCAATAATCGACTGGGGTATTCGAAATAAGAACAGAGCAGAGGTGCTCAAAATATTACTTACAAATAAACAATTGAAACTAAACGCTAAAAGAATACTTAAATCCAATGCTTTCATTCATGCCATTAGTACAGATATGGAAACAGTTGTTAATAATAATAACCCAAAAAAAATAAGTGGCGGATTTTTGGGAATGGGTAAAAGCCAAGAATTGTACATTGATGAAGTTGCCCTCACTAATTTTAACCGTTTACTAGAAAATGATTATGGTCTTTTAGCGCTTATAGCTGACACCGATTTTATTCAGGCTGATCAAGGTCCCCTGATCGGTATCTTAATGATTCACACAGCTAGCAAGAGAGAGCTGCCCCTCAACAAGCGAAAAGCTGTGGTACGAACCATTGCTCGAACATTAAAAGCAAAGTTGCCTCATCCTGGCCTATGGCAGGATTTGGTTTACAAAAAACTTTTAAATGGTGAAAATTCCATCGACATTCTGGTAAATGATCTTCGCATAAGCGAACAAGAGGCCAAAGATCTGCTTTTAGTAAAATAATGGCGGTCAGCCCTCATCCCAAAATGCATCCTTTATATGCTCGATTTTAAACGTTGTCTCTGATCCTGTCATGGATATGACATCAAAACGACAATCGGACATGAAGGAAAGATTTTGTAAATAAGCCTGAGCGGCTTTAATAATTTTTCTTTGTTTTGATCTTGTAACCGCTTCAAAGGGCGCACTCACAGAGTCATTTTTGCGATATTTTACTTCAACGAAAACCAGTGTCTTTTTATCTTTGGCGATGATATCTATCTCACCAAAAACATAGCTCACATTGCGAGCAACTACAGCATACCCCTGTTTTTCTAAATAACGCGCCGCATGGATTTCATAATCCTGCCCACGTTTTCTGCTCATAGCAATCTCATAGTTCTTACTGGCGCAAAGCTCTGCCTATGAATGGCGCAGGGCCCTAATCTATCGAGGGCTTCCATATGAATCTTGGTGCCATAACCTTTGTGCTGAGCAAAGCCATAACCAGGAAATTTTTTATCAAAGCCCTCCATGAGTCGATCACGATGAACTTTGGCTAAGATTGATGCGGCCATGATACTCGGCACCAAGGAATCGCCTTTGATGATGGCCTGTTGCGGCGCTTCAAATTGGCCAGGTATGGTTTTATTGCCATCTACAAGCACCACATCAAATTTTATTTTTGTCTGTATTTTGAGCACAACATTTTTCATGGCAAGAAAGGTTGCCTGCAAAATATTGATGCTGTCGATCTGAGCGGCATCAATTTCACAGATGGCCGTAACCAACGCACGCTCTTGAATCTCTAAAAAAAGCTGCTCGCGTTTTTTTTGTGTAAGTTTTTTTGAATCATCAAGCCCACTAATTGACTGATGGCGGTCAAGCACAACGCCTGCCGCCACCACCGGACCTGCCAAAGGACCACGACCCGCCTCATCGACACCTAAAATCATGCGCGAATCGTATGGATCGAAGCTTGAATCCATAGAGATAGATCTAAGCCTTTGCCATTCTCGAGAAATCTTTGCGTTCTTGAATACGTGCTTTCTTACCGCGCAATTCACGCAAGTAGTAAAGTTTTGCTCGGCGCACACGACCGGTTTGAGCAAGCTCAATCTTTTCTATACGGGGGCTTGCCAAAGGAAATACACGCTCAACACCATCACCAAAACTGATTTTGCGCACACGAATAGAAGCGCGATTACCACCGCGACGGTGAGCGATCAAAACACCTTCAAAAACCTGGGTTCGCTCTTTATCGCCTTCTGAAATGCGAAAGAATACTCGGATGGTATCACCGATACGAAAATTAGGATAATCCGAACGCACATTGGCTGCTTCGATCTTTTGAATAATGCTAGGTGCTGACATAATAATGTTTCCCGTAAACCTTTTTATTTAGTCTAGAAAATTTTTTAAGCGATAGCACATCTACTGCAGTCAAAACAAAAGATCAATGCCACCAGCTGCCCTATTTTCACAGACTTTGATTTATTCCTTCCAACTCATGCAAGCCTTATTTTATCCAAAATTTTCCACAACAACCTATCGTTATTTCATCAATTAAATTAAAATTTTCTCAACGATTTTAACTGCTTGACTAATATCTTCCATAGAGACATCGCGATGCGTCACAGCACGAAATTGGTTGTAAGCAAAGTATGAAAAGCGTAAACCCTTCTCTAAAGCGCGCTGATAAAAATTATTCGCATCATAACCATCGTTTAAGGAAAAAAAGATCATATTTGTTGAAGGCTGCTGATGTTTTAGTTTTATGGCAGGAATTTTAGAAAATCCTTCAGCCAATATTGAAGCTTTTTGATGATCAAGCGCAATATCATCTACATGATGATCCAAAGCAAAAAGCGCTGCTGCTGCAAACATACCGCTTTGCCTTAGAGATCCACCAAACATCTGTTTGAGTCTGCGAACTCTATGGAAATGTTCTTCCTCAAAAACAAGACATGCACCTGCAGGGCATCCCAAAGCCTTAGAAAAACAAATAGTGACACTATTAAAACCATGAGCGAGTTGGCTTAAAGAGCAGCCGCTCTTAACCGATGCATTAAAAATACGTGAACCGTCTAAGTGAGTTTTAAGTCGTAAATCTTTGGCGCACTCGGTCACTTCTTTGAGCTTTTCCAAAGGCCATGCCTGACCTCCACCAGCATTGGTTGTGTTTTCCACCACAAGCAAAGAAGTGCGTGGGGAATTGTAGAGTACTTTTTCACGGTAGCGTTTTTTTATATCAGCGGCACCAAAAAACCCATTTTCACTTGGAACCATCCTGGCCTGCACGTGAGAATGAAAAGCCATTGCTCCAGCCTCTGCATTAAAAACATGGCTACTTTCATAGCCGATAACTTCATCTCCTGCTTCGGTATGAAGTTTTACGGCAATCTGATTAGCCATCGTGGCTGACGGGAGAAACAAAGCAGCACTGAGGCCAAGCTTTTTTGCCATGACCTCTTCAAGTTTTTTGGTGGTAAGATCTTCTCCCAGCTGTTCATCTCCCAAAGGTGCATCAAACATTGCCTGTTTCATGACATCTGAAGGCCTGGTTGCTGTATCAGAAAAAAGATCAATGCCCTTAAACATATGAACCTCCTTAAAATTTGGGAATGAGATGATCACATGGAAGCTTGAGTAACTCACCTCGCAATTCACCCACAGTATAAAGCGATCCGCATACTAAAATATTTGCTTGATTTTTTTTTGCTTGCTCTATCAATGTTGCCCATGAAGAAAATTCTTTTATTTTTTGGGGCGCAAGCTGAGCAGCAATAAAAAATTCCTCAAGCCTGTCAAATTCCTCTCTACGTGGATTTTTTGAAAGATGCACAACTACATTTAGATATGTGTGTGCTGCTGTGAGCAAATTTATTTTTTCTTTAGTATTGGCACTTTTAAGCGATCCAAAAACCAAAATGAGCGGCTTAACGCTTATTAATTTATCGTTTTTCAGTGTAGCCACAAGTTCACTTATTCCCAATGGATTGTGAGCCCCATCAAAAATTATAGATACTCCACCGTGCACAATTTTTTCATAGCGCCCAGGCCACTGCACCTCTAAAAGAGCTTTTGATACTTTTTTATCCTCGGTCTTTAGAGCGAGCGCCTGCATCAAAGAGAGAGCAAGGCCTGCATTTTGTTTTTGGTATCTACCCTGCAACCCCAAAGGCATCTCAATCTTCTCAGACAGAATCAAGTTAAACCCTCTTTGTCTTTCTTGATCTTTTATTATCTTCCAAGCTTCCGGCCTTTGTTCAACGCACACCACCTGTTGCCCAGAATGTGCCGCAGCAATTTTTTCTGAAGTAATTGCTTCAATGCTATCGCCCAAAATATTTTGATGATCGAGCCCGATGGTACTCACCCCCAAGGCATTAGTTTTTAGAGCGGTGGTCGCATCAAGCCTACCCCCAAGCCCAGCCTCTGCAATTATCACCTGTACTTTGGCTTTTTGCGCCACATAGATAAACATAGCCAAAATGCACTCAAAAAAGCTTGCTTTCCCCTTTGGGTCTGCTTTTGTCAAAACAAAATCACAGGCTTCAATAAAATCTTCCTCGCTTATCATTTTCCCATTTATCTGTATGCGCTCTCGTGCAGTACTTAAGTGTGGACTGGTAAATACAGCAACGCTATGACCATGAGCCAACAAGAGCGATGCCAAAAAAGCCGAAGTGGAACCTTTACCATTGGTACCCACGATCTGAACACTTTTAAAATTATTTCTTTGGTAGGCAACTGCATCAAGCAAAGACTCAATCCTCTCAAGCCCCAATTTAGGGTTCGAAGTTCTTTCAAGCAATTTTTGTAATGCTTTTTGATAGGCTTTTGATTGAAAACAAGGATTAAGCATTGAGACCTCAAAAAATTCAGCTTAAATAAATCACACCTTAGCAATCCTAAAAATTAACTGAACCTTGAATTTCTTCTTTGGTCCTCGCTTTGTTGCGGGCGTTCATAAATTAAGGTTCAGCAAATTCTAAAATTGGCATTATAAAGGTGACAAAAATAATTTTTTTGTCTCTATACCGCTATTTAAAAATTCTCTAGACTTTTTTTATTTCAGCAAGGAGATCTTCTGTGACCACACTCACCTACCAAGATGCTGGTGTTGATATCACTTTTGCGGACCAAAATATCAGAAATTTACCAAGCAGTCGTTCTCATAGCCAAAACGTTATATCAAGCCCCAATGATTTTGCAGCCCTATTTTCTCTTAAGGACTTGCGAAAAAAATTTGATGAGCCCGTTCTCGTCACTAGTACCGATGGTGTTGGCACCAAAGTGCTTGCTGCCATTGAATGCGAAGCATACGAAGGGCTTGGTCAGGATCTCGTAGCCATGTGCGCCAATGATATTCTCACCAAAGGTGCTCATCCACTTTTTTTTCTTGATTATTTTGCATCTTCCAACCTTAAGAATGTGCCTTTCTCAAAGCTGATACACTCAATGGTAATCGCGTGCGATGAAATCAACTGCGCTCTTGTTGGAGGAGAAACTGCAGAAATGCCATCCATGTATGAAAATAAACATTTTGATTTGGCAGGTTTTATTGTTGGAATTGCTGAGCGTTCGCAACTTTTGGGTAGTCATCTGGTAGAAGAAGGCGATTGCATTATCGGAATTGGCTCGTCTGGTTTGCACTCCAACGGCTACTCCCTTGTTCGAAAAATCATGTTTGAAAAACTTAAACACAAAGCTAACGACGTTTTGTGGCAGAACGAAAAATATATTTCAACCGTAGCGGATGAGCTTCTTAGACCCACTACCCTCTACCACAAGTGCATCATGGCGTTGAAAGATTGTGGAGTCAATCTTCATGCTTTGGCTCATATCACAGGAGGCGGACTTTTTGGCAACGTGAGTCGCGTCATTCCCCATGGATTGTGCGCTCAACTAGATTTAAGCTCCCACAAAGTTCCTCCCATTTTTTCCTACCTTCAAAACAATGGCCCCGTCGATCAGTCTGAAATGCTCAGAACTTTTAATATGGGTATCGGTATGGTTGCCATAATAAATAAAAAACACAAAAACTTAGCACTCGACACCATAAAAGAATACAATATCAACTGCATAGAAATAGGCAAAATAACACTTTCAAAAGAAGACAAACGATGCACAATAAAAATGTAATTTTTAAAATCGCTCAGGCAATAAATTACTCTGGAAATGATTTTAAAATAGGCGTTTTGGTCTCTGGTGGGGGAAGTAACCTACAATCTCTCATAGATTTTTCAAAAACCCCCGCCGCACACTACAAAGTTGCTGCAGTAATCTCTAATGCATCTGATAATATTGCGCTGGAGCGCGCCCAAAAGGCAGGTATTCCGCACCGCCGTATCCATCACAAAGACTTTGCCAAAAAAGAAGATTTTGAAGTTGAAATGATACATTTTTTGGAGCAGGAAGAGGTGCATTTGATCGTGCTCGCAGGATTTTTGCGCGTACTTTCTAGCACATTTGTCAATTATTTTTATAATCGCATAATAAACTTGCACCCTTCGCTTCTGCCAAAATTTCCAGGACTGCACGCCATAAGACAGGCACTTGAAGCCAAGGAATCAGTTTCTGGGTGCACAGTTCATTTGGTTGATCAAGGGCTTGATACAGGCGAAATTATCGCTCAAAGCTCATGCCCAATAGAGCCAAGTGATAGCCGAGATAAGCTCGATCAAAAAATCCATCGACTGGAACATCAGCTTTTACCGCGCATAGTAAATGAAATTGCTCAAACAACACGATCACAACTTTCTTAGGTGAAAATCTTGCCGCTTTAAATTAATCAAATTAAAAATAATTCGCTCTTGATCTAAGTTTTTTTAAATTCTCTAGACAAGTAAAACCATGAAATTATTGATGACCATATGAAAAGAACAAAATCACTGTATGTTAAGCGAAGCTATGGATTTATTAGAACCAATTTGTAAATATTTGGAGTCACTCTAATGATGGTTCGCTTTTTATATTTGTTCTCTGTCTTTATTTCACTCGCTTGTTTGTCAGAAAATTTCACTGTGAAAATTCCCTTCAAGCTCCCCACACAGATCAGCAAAGAAGAGTTTCAAAACTCTCTCAATCAAATAGAGAATAATACCGTAGTGATTTCTGGTGCTGGGCCGGTGGGTTTGTTAGCAGCCTATGTGCTTGCCAAAAAAGAATACATTAAAAATATTTTGGTCTTAGAAATATGAGTCAAAATTACCTTCTTTTGCAGTGGAAATTGCTCGATTTCAAGAAATGATGGCAGTCCAAAGATTTTTTTATCGTCGATGCCCACACCGCTAATGTTGAAAATAGCAAAGAAAATATTATTTATATTGGCAATGCCCATCATAATGGCAGCCCCATCGGAGGCTTAGGCTTTTCATTGAGCGCATCTAAAGAAAATTTTGCCCTGCGTAAGCTTTCCAGAAAGTTAATAAAATATCCTCAAAATAAAATTCTGCACCTCTCTATAAATTTCACATAATACAAAGCCAGATAGCGAACTTCTGGCATTCATCGAAAATACTTTAAAGTATATTCCTAAGCCATGCGCAAAACAGTTTCTTAAAGCAGTGTCTTTTTGAAAAGTTCAACATGGCGGCCAAAATTGAAGCCACAGATGAGGGAACTAACAATGGCAAGTGCTATTGATAAATAAAGCGGTTGCGCTGGCCATTGCAAAAGCAAGTGAGCATTCAGCCACAAAGCAAAAAGGAGTCCACTCGCAGCAGAAAGCCAAAATGGCCATGAGCTAAAAACATATTTCTCGCTAACAGCAATGTTATCAATACCACCAAGACCAAATTCCAGCGACATACTCACCAAAAGCGGAATAACCATAATGGGAAAGTATGCCACCAAAGGCGCAACAAATAGACCATGAACTATCGCCCACATAATTCTTGCCCAGTCTTTTTGATTGATGCCAGTGCGCCTAAAAAGTTTATAGCTTCCTGTCACATAGTCGATGGCTGAAATCCAAGTAATAGAAATAATGACTCCCATCTGTAGAGCTAGGATAGTCTCCTTGCTTACAAAATAGGCTATAATTCCCACTAAAAAGAAAGCACAAAAAACGGGCAATACCCAAAATGGTATTGTTTTCTTTTTCAAGCGATAGATAAAAGCAACTGTGATAAATGGCAAAGAAAGACCTAAGCACACCAAAGTAAAAATGCCATAAGGCAAAACAATTGTTAAAAAAATTGTACCAAAACCACCCATCTGAATAATGGTTTTGAGTTTGCCCAGCTTACTGGTTTTAATTTGCTCCCGCCTAAATGCTACCGATGAGCGTAACGCGGTCATCAAAAGCTCGCGACTCAATAATGCACTAGCAACCCAGGCAGGAAAAATCTCCAAGGCTATCATGCTCAGAATAATAGCTGTCACAAAAATTTTATCAGCCACGGGATCGAGCAATGAACCTAGACGCGTAGGGCCTTCCTTGCGAGCCATCAAACCATCAATAAAGTCTGTGGTTCCCAAAATAATAAAAAGTGCAAACGCTATCCACCAGTCAACGGCATCGCCATAAATCAACATATAGGAAGGTATGGGTAACAAAAAAATCCGAGCCATCGTGACTTGATTGGCAGTAATACGCACACACCCTCCTATGCTGGGTAACTTGGGTACTACCCTTTTAGTAACATGATCTCATTTTTATTCAATTGTCGGTGCTTACCTACTTCAAGTTTGCTCAATTGAATGCCGGCAAAATCAGTACGCAAAATCCGCATCACAGGGTTTTCTATGCGAAAGAACATCCGTTTGATTTGGCGATATTTTCCGGAGGTGAGTGTCACCTTAAGCCAGCAATTGTGTTTAGTGGCACGATGGAATTCAATTTCAGATTTTCCAGTAGGGCCATCTTCCAAATAGATACCACGTCTTAGCTTTTCGATATCTTCTTCTTTTGGCACACCTTTTACTTTCACCAAATAGGTTTTTTTACATTTATATTTGGGATGCAATAACTTTTGTGAAAGCTCTCCGTCATTGGTGAGCAGTAAAGCTCCCTGAGCATCATAATCTAATCGCCCAATAGGAAAGATGCGCACATCTTTATATTCAGGCAGTAAATGCAAGACTGTTTTGCGATTAAAATTATCTTTTAAAGTTGTTACAACTTGAGGAGGCTTATTTAATAAAATATAAATTTTTTCTTGATTGTGCTCTGCCATCAATGGCACCGCTTGCCCATTTACATGTACGACATCTTTTTCTGAGTCTACCAATATACCGAGCTTGCAAACTTTTTTTCCATTCAAACGAATGCGCCCTTCAAGGATCATCTCTTCTACACGACGACGTGAAGCTACATTTGATCGTGCTAAAACTTTTTGTATTCTCTCGACTACCATAACTAACACCAGGTAAAATTAACTTTATTCTTTCACTGGGGTCTTCTTTTCTACATCATTTGCTTTAAGCAAAGCCTCATCCAAACTCTTCAAGGCTTCCTCGCTTAGACGCTCAACTTCAGCTGAAAACATTGGGGATTTTTTTGCTTCGGCAAATAAATCTTTTAGACTTACATTCTCAGAACTAAGGTCAATCTCATCAGTTTCTTCACCAGCACTTAAAGACTCATACTGCTTGAGCGTAGGCAAATCATTCAGTGAGTTTAAGGAAAAAAACTCCAGGAATTCTTTGGTTGTACCATAGAGAAGCGGTCTGCCAAGACCTTCAGATTTTCCTAGTATTTTCAACAACTTAAGCTGCATGAGCTTTTTGAGAGCAAAGGAACTGTCTACTCCTCTGATTTCATCTATATCAACCCGTGTTAAAGGCTGGCGATAAGCCACGATAGATAAAACTTCTACTTGTGCTTTGCTCAATTGCAGCGGCTTTTGCGCCACGATCTTTTTTACTACCAAAGCATGTTCAGGAGCAGTAGCGAAAACTAAACCTCCTGCCATATCTTTCAGCACCAACCCTCGCCCTAGTGTGCGCTCAGTACTTTCCCACCGTTCCCGTAAAAACTTCAAGGCGTGACGGACATCCTTTGCTTGAGCATTTATATCCGCAGCCTGTAAAACCTCCACCATTTTTTCAATACTCATAGGATTGCGACTTGCAAAAATCAGTGCTTCAAGCAAGGGCTCCAAATCAGGCAAAGGCTCAAGGGAAAGCTGCGAATCATCAGTCTTTTCTGTGTTCATCCGATTCTCCAGAATTATTCAAAATGCCAAGCATTTCTCCTTTCAGCGTATAAAAATTTTCCTTTCTTACCGTCATGACCAAATCATCCACCGAGGCAACTTGAAGGCGCAGTAATTTTAGCCGCGACATTTCGAGCAAAGCTAAAAATGTCACAATGACATCAATCCGCTCATAAATAGGGAAAAATCTTAAGGCATCATAAAAGCTAAACTTGGTTCTAAGCTGACAAAAATCCATCAACTCGTTAATGCGCGCAGACACGCTAATACGATCTCTTGTAATAGTATGAATGCTGTGTTTTTCAGATTTTTTTAACAAAGTCGCAAGCTTATCCACCAACTGAAAAATTTCGATGGGCGCGAGAGTCACTTCGCCTTCTGGCTCTTCTTGCTCTTCATCTTCCACTTCTTCATCAATGTGCCGATAAAAAATATCTTGGCCCAAGGTGGGACGTTTCAATAATTCTTGGCTTGCCTCTTGGTAACTCTTGTAAAGCAGCAAACGCCTAATTAATTCGCTCCGAGGATCTACCCCCTCTTCTGCCTCATCGTGCCCATCAGCTATTTGCTCTTCTTTAGGCAGCAACATCTTGCTTTTTATTTCGGCCAAGGTCGCAGCCATCACTAAAAATTCTCCAGCAACATCGAGATTGAGTTTTTTCATCTCATCAAGAGCTTCAAGATATTTAGTGGTAATCAACATTATAGGAATATCAAAAATATCCATCGAATGTTTACGAATAAGGTGCAATAAAAGATCAAGCGGGCCGTCATAGTTGGGCGTATCGATGTGAAGCATAAGAGACTCTGGCGTAGGCACAAAATCAAGTGCGTCTTTATCGCAGAATCGACCACGCGCTTTCACGCGTACCGCCGTATCACCGATCTCAATACTGGTCATTGCCAATGATTCTTTACGCTCATTCATAAATTCTAAGCCTGCTCCTTTGTCTTCTTCCTCAGTTTAGACCGGGGATGGTGCTTATCGTAAAGAGCAGTCAAATGTTTTTTATCAACATGGGTATAAATTTCAGTTGTCGCCAAGTCTGCGTGCCCCAACAAAAGCTGCAAGGCTCTTAAATTAATACCGCCTTCTAGCAAGTGGGTAGCAAAACTATGACGCAACTGGTGGGGCGATAAATCATTTCCCAGCCCAGCTAATTGAGCGTATTTCTTAATAATTTTCCAAACAGACTGGCGAGAAAGACCCAAACCGTGTTTGCGAATAAATAATAATTCCGATTGTCTTTGCCCAAGCAACCTCACTCGCGCATCCCCCAAATATGCTTCAAGCAATGACAAGGCTTTCTCATTCAAGGGCACAAGCCTTTCTTTTTGACCTTTACCGATTATGCGCAAAAAACCTAAATCAACATCAATATCGCTCAACTTTAAGCTTATAAGCTCAGAAACACGCAAGCCCGTTGCATAGAGCACACCGATTATTGCAGCATCTCTTTGACCGCGAGAACTAAAATTATTTGGCTGCGCCAATATTGAGTCAATGTTTTTTACAGAAACAGTGTGAGGAAGCGTACTCTCAACTTTTGGCAAATAAATATCTTGCGCTGGATTATCAACAATTTTCCCCTCTTTCCTTAAAAACAAGAAAAATCGTCGTAGGGCACATAAAGCCCTATGCAAACTCTTGGCAGAAATGTCTAGTTTAGTTCTTTCAGCACAAAATTGAGTGATATGATCGCGCATCACCTCCTGTACAGTGTGTACCCCTTGCTGATTTAGAAAATTGAAAAAAAATCGCAGGTCGCGCGAATAAGAAATAATTGTATTGTAAGACAAAGCTCTTTCGACTTTGCTGTAACTTAAAAATTGTTCCAAAAAAAAATCAAATTGCTTATCAACATTCATTTTTGTGCCCGAATTACACGATTTTCTAAATATTTTTTAATTCCTAAAACCATTCCTCGCGCAATATGTTCTCTAACTTTTCTATCGGCAAGCATTCGCTCTTCCTGAGTATTCGATATAAAAAATATTTCACTTAATACTGCAGGCATTCTCACAAAAAGCACATAAAAAAGTGCTTGATTGTAGCCGCGGTTATTGAGTTTTTGAGAAGGTATCACCTTGGGTAATTGCGCATGTAATCCGCGCGAAATGAGTGCTGCAAGTTGATCGCTTTCTGCCCTATTTGCACTGGCTCTTAAATCAGCGAGCACAAACTTTAGAGCGTGGGAGCCATTGCCTCCAGATTTATTTTCTCGATTAGCTAAACGATCGGCATGAGCGTTACTTGCAACATCAAGACTATAGAGTTCAAAGCCAGAGGCATCTTTGTCATCGCTGGAATTGATATGCAATGATAAAAATAAGTCGCCACCTTTACTATTTGCAGTTTTGACCCTCTCTTCAAGAGAAACGAAGCTATCGGTTTTTCTCGTCAAGACCACATCAACTTTAGGCATAATTTTTCTCAGCCAGCGACGAATCCGTAATGCAATATCCAAACTTACATCTTTTTCTTTTAATCCTAATGTGCCTACAGCACCTGCGTCTTCACCACCGTGGCCTGCATCAATAATCACTCTGCCACTCACAGCAGAAATAATATTTTTCGAAGATGAGCTTGGGGAATTTTTTAAACTTACACATGAACTTGAAACCACAATCACTGCAAAAAGTATTAAACAATATATTTTTACAAAAATAACCGACATAACTCAATCACGTCCCTAAATTCACCTCATTGAGGCTAACATAGGGAACAACTGCTCACAATAAAGCCAAAAAGCAAAAGTTAATTGGCAAATACAAAAGTAAAAAAATCACGCAACAAAACTTCCGCTTGAATCCTTCAACTTTATTATCATAAATTTAGATCTTCAAAGCCAGGACATTTATAATCAGTTTGGCAAGTTTGTTTAAGCAGGTTGATAAATTTTTTGAACCAAAATACCTGATCCCTGGATACATCAATGAGCATGAAAAACCAAAGCCGTCTGTCAATATTTGCTCTAATGATTATTGGTGCAACCGTCTTGAGCCTGTTTGGTCTCAATTACCTAGTTGAGGCTATTGCAGAGAAAAAAACTCCAGTGGCAGCGCACCGCCCTCCCTTCCCTCAAGGCAATAAATTTAACGGAAGAGATGATTCGTTGAATGAAGATGATAGCTCTACTCAGGACTCCATACCTTCAAACAATTTCGGGCGCATGAACTTAGGCAAGAGGCCCTATCCCAACTATAACAAAAAGATGCCACCAGGATTTCCTCCAAATATGAACCAACCGCCAATGCATGGCATGCCTAACCATGTGCAAAGAGGAAATCATAGCGCAAATATTCAAAGAAGTTCTCCTCCTTCACATCCTGTACAAGAGCCAAATAACCACTATGGTACTGCTCCCAATCACTTTCAACCCAATAATGCAGGACAGCCTCCTTTTCCCACCAATAACAATAATTTCAGACCTTCAGAGGAAGATATCAGACGAATGGAGATGGAGCGACGCCGCATGATGGAGTCCTTCCCTCCACCGCCTGGTTACTATAATCCTGATGATCGTTACGATGATAGCTATGATGGCCCTCCCGACGATTACTACGATGATTATGCTCCTGATTATGAAGGGAAAATTGAAAAGAAAAATAAAGATGAAGTAAAGCTCAGTCAAGCTTCTGATGAAGATGAGATTATTGACACAATCAGCGATGAACTCGACATGTTCATCGAAGATGATTATCTCTACGACATTCTAGAAGACGAAGATTAAAGATTCTATCTAAAAACCTCCCACTCCAATTTTGTTCTTCATGGAGTGGTTTTTTTATTCCTGGACTTTAATTATCACGTTTTAAAATTGTGTTAAAAATTCTGGCAATAAATTATCTCGAAACTATTAAGAAAAATAATTTTATTTGGATGTTCTGCTATCTAAACCAAAACTCATCACCGTTTGTTTTTTTGCCCCATCCCAATTTTTTATAAGATCCATAGTTTTACCCCTATGCCACAATTGCGCCTGATCCAAACTATGCTTTCCAAACAATCCGCTATTGCCCGAATCCAAAACAATTTTTAATTGAGGCGGCCTGGTCATGACTGCTTGAAAGCGCAAATTTGCACCTCTTTCAACAGGAATTCCTGATTCTGCCATAGGTGAGGTGGCAAAACCTGCTACAGGACGCTTTTTATCCGTAAAAAATTTTCCAATTAAAGCAGCACGAGCAAAAGGGCTTTTTCGTTGTAAATAATGATGCCTCCCCCAACGCCATTTCCAAGGAGATTTCCCCGCTTTTTCTATCAACTTTTGAAATGCTGGTTCACACTGAGATGCCACAAATTCATAAGCTTCTTTTTCCGCAGTACCACTGCTAGAATGCCGATAATCCAATATTTTTTTTGCAAGATCATGCTTTAAATTGTAGCTAAGCTGACCAATATGGATTACACGCTTAAGCAGATCTTTCTCAAAAGCCAAATTAAGCTTTGCTTCAAGCAGTTGCTCAATCATTATTTTGTAAGGAAGCGCTGCTAAACTATCGATGGTAAAATTTCCATCGAAGTCTTCTAAAAGTTGCGCAAACTTTTTACGAATACCAGAAGCATTATGAAATTTTTCTCGACATATTCCACCCAAGAGAGGAGACATGGTGCGCGCCTCAATCGAAGTACTATCTCGTTGTATATGAGCCAAGTCTTCAACTGAAAGCTTAGAAAATGATTTCAAATTTTTATTGATCACCTCTGAGATCCTCAAAGCTCGATAAGGTGGAGCTCCTTCTTGTCCATAAAATTTTTGCTCACCATCGTTATGGCTAAAAATATTTTGATTTGCCGTTATAATAATTCCCGAATCAGGATTGAGTTTATGGGGTTTTTCTAAAAACTTAGTCCACAATGATGAAGAGTGTCTCCCGTCAAGCGGCAAAGATGGGTGCTGACTCTTATCGCGCTTTGGAACTAAACCTGCATAGCTATAACCAACCTTACCTTCGATATCAGCAAGCACTATATTCACACCAGGCAAAGTCATAGATTGAATGTACTTATGTGCTTCTAAAATATTTTTTGCCTTTACTAATTTCCAAAATGGAATAATTAATTTTTCTTGGTGAGCTTCATAAAAACCGGTCCACATCACAGCAAACAATTCATTCTCCCCAATCAAACGGTCATGGCGAGAATCCCATACTGGTCCAAAAATACTGACGTAGTGCTCTTCATCGTGACAATTTTCTTTTTTATCCAAACAAAACTTTTGCATCCATTTTTTAAAAACATATTTTTTATTATCGACTTCATAAACCAAAGGATTAGTGCTGTCCCGTTTTATGAACACGCTATCTTGAGTATTAAGATAAGAAGCTGTCACTCCCCATGCAATAGTATTTGAGGCACCGATTAAAATTGCTGGAAGACCAACGAAGCTTGCACCACTCACACTGAAATCATCTGTCTGTATTGTTGCCAAATAAAAGTTTGACGGCCAAGTATGGCGAAGATGAGGATCGTTCATAAGCACAGCCGCATTATTTTGCATGATTCTGTCTTCTACTACCCATGCATTTGAGGCACCTTGTGAGTTTTGAATAAAATTTTCAACTTTTTTAACGGTATTGGTAAACGGCGCCAAAAAGTTACCAAGATAGCTTGGTAAAGAAAAATTTCCGTTCTTAAGCACAGATCTTCCTTTTAAAATTGCTGAGTTTTGATCATCGGTGGCTGCAAGCAAAGTCATTTTTTCTTGGGTGGGCATGGCAGACTGAGCAATTTTGAGCCGAGCCAGCTCCAAGTCTAAATCCGAGGCAAGTTGCCAGGCTTGAAGACGAGCAATAGCCAGAACCTCAACCATTCTCAGAGGTTCAAAATTAATTCCCAACAAAAAATGCTCTGCACTACGCCCGCGTTGTAATGCACCCTCATTTACACCACGCACATAAGCATCGAGCAGTTGATACTCTTCTTTGGAAAGGCGAGAAAATTGCTCATCTAATTTATAAGTGAGCGTGCGCAATTTTCTATCTGTATCGAGCGCTTTTTCACCAAATAATTCCGCTACTCTCCCGGTAGCTGCATGCCTCATTAAATCCAGCTGAAAAAGGCGATCGCGCGCATGCATAAATCCTAAAGAATAGAGCGCTGCTGTTAATGTTCTCGCTCTAATAAATGGAATGCCAAAACTATCGATGACCACATTTGCTTGGTGCTCATTTAAACGGGCATTGTCTATGAGGGGAGAATTTATCGCTCTCGGCTTAAAGACAAAAAATGGATTACATGATTGAAAAAATACAAATACTAAAAATATGATTGTTTTTCTCATAAAACTCCTTACAGCGAGCGCAGGAAAATGGCTGAATGAGAATTTTATTTTAGCAAAACAGCCTCTTAGATGATCTCAAAAACAAATGATTCTTTTATATAAAAAGTACATTGACCACTAAAATTCAAAGCTATAAACACAAAAAACCATAATAATGCAACACAAAAAAAGCGTGTAAGGTTTATATGATTTCAACGATTGCAACTAATGAAAAAAAAGGAATTTTATTAGCTATTTTATCTGGCTTACTGTTCGGCTCACTCGGTTTTTTTGGAATGAGTCTCATGAAAAGTGGGCTGAGTGTTTTTGAACTCACTTTTTGGCGGTTTTTTGTTGCTACCATTTTTATGGGATTACTCATCAGCCTCAGGCACATCAAAACTAAACCCACTGCTATAAAAAATCATCCTAAACATTTGTTGTACTCGGCACTGGTGGGCATATTTTTTTACACGACCCCGGGCATATTATTTTTCTTCTCAAGTAAACTCATTGGCACCGGGCAGGCTATGGTTATTTTTTTCGTATATCCAGCCTTTGTTATGCTCCTCAATTGGATTTTTAATAAAAAAATTATCACAGCACACTATTGGTGGTCTTTTGCCGTTATACTCACAGGTCTGATTTTTTTGATCGACCTTAATGAATTTTCCTTTGATGTGCTCGGTATTAGCATGGGACTTTTTGCTGCTCTTAGCTTCGCTATCTTTGTTTTCTTTAGCCACAAAATTAATCTTTCTGCCAGCACTTCAACTTTTATGGTTTCATTGGGCTGCAGCATCGCAGCAATAACTTTGGTGCTTTTTGAGCAGCCACTTCCTCTTCCATCACAAGCCATTCAATGGACATGGATTTTAGGAATTGGCATCTTTAGCTCCGCCCTTCCATCTTTGTTATTGCTCAAAGCTATCGACTATATTCCCACAGATAAAGCCTCACTTCTTTCAGTACTTGAGCCTATATTCACCGTTATTTTTGGTGTGATACTCCTTGATGAAAGCATGAGCCTTAAAAATGCTCTCGGTATTGTTTTCATTCTTGTAGGAGCAATGAGCATCAGTCTTAAAAAAAATACCTGAGCTGATTTCATGCTCACTCCCACTCAATGGTGCCTGGTGGTTTTTGTGTAATGTCGTAGAGCACGCGACTGATACCTACCACCTCGTTGGTGATTCTGCTCGATATTTTTTCTAAAACCTCATAGGGAAGTTTTGACCAGTCAGCAGTCATGGCATCTTCACTTTCCACGCAACGTATAACAATGCTTTCGCCATAAACCCGAGCATCTCCCATCACGCCGACACTTTTTACAGGCAATAAAATAGCAAAGCTTTGCCAAATTTTTTTGTTGTAAACCTCAGCGATATTTTTCATTTCTTCACAAACAATTGCATCAGCCCTGCGCACAAGTTCAACCCGTTCTCTTGTCACCTCTCCTGGCACACGAACGGCCAAACCTGGACCTGGAAACGGCTGACGCATCAATACTTCATTGCTGATACCTAAAAGCTTTCCTAATGCTCTTACTTCGTCTTTAAAAAGTTCTCGCAAAGGCTCAACCAATCCTAAATTCATATGTTCAGGTAATCCGCCCACATTATGATGACTTTTAATGCCATGAGATTTGCCTGATTTACTTTTAGGAGATTCTATTACATCTGGGTAAAGAGTCCCCTGTCCCAAGAATTGCGCCTTAAAATTCTTCGCTTCACTCTCAAAGGCTTCAACAAATACTCGACCAATTTCACGACGCTTTTTCTCAGGATCCGTTACTCCTGCTAGTGCTTCGAAAAATTGTTCTTGGGCATTTACCACTAACAATTCTTTTTTAAAAACTTGAAAGAAAGCTTTCTTGGTTATCTCGATTTCGTTGGCTCTATGCAAACCATGGTTCACATAGACGCACAACAATTGATCATTGATGGCCTGATGAATCAAAAACGCCGCCACCATAGAATCAACACCGCCCGATAAACCCATGATCACTCGGCCTGATCCAACTTGAGATTTAATTGATTGGATCTGCTCAGCCAAGAAATCTTTTAAATCAAAACTCTTATCCACTTTGGCAACTTTAAACAAAAAATTTGCCAAAATAGTTGTGCCGCAAGAGGTATGGCTTACTTCAGGGTGAAATTGCACACCAAACATTTTTTTGGCAGGATATTCAACCGCAGCTTGCAAACAGCTATCGCTCGATGCGACGGTTCTTAGTTCCGATGGACAAATTTTCGTCTGATCGGAGTGCGACATCCACACTTTCAATGGCGATGTGAGCGCATCGAATAAAAGACTGCTGTTATCGATGCTGATCATTCTTTGACCAAATTCCCGATGAGGAGATCTTTCAAGCTCACCCCCAAGATGTTTGATCATAAGCTGCATACCATAGCAAATACCCAAAATTGGAATGCCAAGCTTAAAAATATCGTCGTCAACATCGAGCGAATTTTTATCAAGCACAGATTCAGGACCACCAGACAAAATAATGGCAGATGGACGATCTTTCATGAGTTCATCTGCGCTGATAGACGGCATAAAAATTCTTGAAAAAACTCCAAGTTCTCGAACACGCCTAGCAATGAGCTTGGTTGTTTGAGAACCACAATCAATTACAGCTACATAACTATTCGATGACATAATCATTCTCACTTTTTTAGCTGAGCTAACCGTCTTACAAAAAAATAGCAAGAGTGTTCTCTTGCCGTATTGATCATTCCACTCAAAGGATGACTATGTCATGAAGAGCGTTTTAAAAAGTTCAAGTTTAGTATTATTTCTGGGTTTTTTAAATCGCTCTGAAGGCATCAAGAAATTTTATTGTTAGCTTTTCATAGCCAAGGGGTGCTCATGACTACCGCTCACGTGATCAATGGAAAAGCTCTCGCTGATACCATCATCACCACCATTGCTTCTCAATTGAGTGCAGGATTTCATCGCTCTCCTGGCTTGGCTTCTGTTTTGGTGGGAGAAAATCCAGCATCGAAAATTTATATTCGAAATAAAATTAGGGCTGCCCAACGAGCCGGAATTAGCAGTTTTCATCACCAACTTGATCAAAACACTTCCGAGCATGAATTGCTCGCTTTGATCGATAAATTAAATACTGATGAACATGTAGACGGAATTTTGGTTCAGATGCCCCTCCCTCCCCAAATATCCGCACAAAAAATTATAGAAACAATTGATCCTCAAAAAGATGTCGATGGATTTCACCCCATGAACTTAGGACACCTCATGAGTGGAGTTAAATCCAGCATTGCTTGTACCCCTTTAGGTGTCATGCACATGCTTAAAAGCATCAACTGCAATTTATCTGGAAAACATGCTGTAGTTGTGGGACGCAGTACCATCGTTGGCAAGCCTATGGCGCAACTCTTATTGCAAAAAGATGCAACAGTCACAGTATGCCATTCTAAAACCGATCCTCTTTCGCACTTCACCAGACAAGCAGATATTGTGATCGCTGCAGTAGGAAAAGCAAAACTGCTCAATGAACATCATATTAAGAAGGACGCCATTGTTATTGATGTTGGCATCAACCGAGATGAGCACAACAAATTGTGCGGCGATGTTGATTTTGATGTGGTTAAAAATATTGCTTCATACATCAGCCCTGTCCCAGGTGGCGTTGGACCTCTCACCATTGCTATGCTGCTTAACAATACGTGGGATAAATTTGCAGGAAAATTTTCATGACAGCAAAAAAAACTCCTCTTTATAATTGTCACCAAAAATGCGGTGCTCACATGGTAGAGTTTGCTCAAACTTTATTACCAGTGCGTTACCAAAGTGAAAAAGAAGAGCACCTGGCGGTAAGAAATCACGTCGGTATGTTTGATGTAAGCCACATGGGAGAATTTTTTGTTAGCGGAAATGAAGCCGAAAAATTTTTAAACTACACCCTGTCAAATAATGTTGAAAAACTTAAAAACAACCAGGCTCATTACTCGTTGATGCTCAACATCAACGGAGGCATAATCGACGATCTTATCGTCTATAAAATTTCACCGACTAATTTTTTGCTCTGCGTCAATGCCGCTAATATTGATAATGATTGGAAATGGCTCAAGGGCATGAGCTCAGATTTTGACCTTAATCTTGAAAATGCTTCCGATCGCTATGCTCAAATAGCACTGCAAGGTCCAAAAAGCATAGAGATCCTGCAACATCTCTGCGATGGACCACTCCCCGATCGCTTTCATTTTTCTCAAATAAATATTTCCTCTATGGCAGTACTGATCGCGCGCACTGGATACACGGGTGAAGATGGCGTAGAAATCTTTGTTGCCAATGATAATGCACAGGATCTTTGGAATATATTTTTAAACCATTCAGTACGCCCATGTGGACTTGCCGCACGTGATTCTTTGCGACTTGAAGCTGGCATGCTCCTTCATGGATCGGACATGGATGAGAATACAACGCCGCTTGAAGCGCGCCTTTCTTTTGCTGTTGATTTTTCTAAAAAATTTATTGGCAAAGATGCACTGATATTACAAAAAACGCAGGGACTGCAAAAAAAATTATTTGGCTTTCGTCTCAATGAGCGAGGAATTGCACGAGCTGGCTTTAAAATTTTTGATAAACATCAAAACCAGATTGGAAAAGTCAGCTCTGGCACATGGCCTCCAAGCCAAACCCAAGCCATTGGTCTTGCCTTTTGTACAGCTACAGACTTAAAAAATGGTGATGAAATTTACATTGATATCCGCGGTCGTCTTAGCAAAGCCTCTGTGGCCAAAACAAAATTTATTAGTTGATAGGAGCACGCATGACAAAAATAATTCCTGATGATCGGCTTTTTAGCGAAGAGCATGAATGGGTAAAAATTCAAGGTGATGAAGCAATCTTTGGAATCAGTGACTATGCTCAAAGTTGCTTGGGCGATGTAGTGTATGTAGAACTGCCTGACTGCGGAAAAGAAATTGACCAAGGAAAAGCTATCGGAGTTGTTGAAAGTGTTAAAGCTGTGAGCGATATTTTTGCTCCACTCTCTGGAACAGTACTGGCTGTCAATCACACGATTATCGATACGCCCGAACAGATCAATAGAGACCCTTATGGCGAAGGATGGATGTTAAAAATTAAACTACATGATCCAAGTCAAAGCAAAAAATTGCTTAATAGCAAGGCTTACGAAGAACTGCTTGAAAAAGAAGCTAAATAATTTTTAAGCATTTTCAAAACAGTTTCCCAACGGAAAGCAGTGATCGTGAAAAAATTATCGCTCATCTTTATTTTAGCCTCTATGCTTGTTGCTTGTTTTTCCATAAAGCAACAACCTATTCATCGAGGACAACATTTTATAGTGATTGGGTGCTCTTCTGCTGGCTATTTTGCCGTAAAAGAGCTTGAGAAACTTGCTCCAGATTCCGTTATCACCTGCATCGATCAGGATGCAGATCAAAGCTACAAAAGAACTTCACTTGCAGCACTTGTGAGCGGAAAGAAAACTTCCTCTGATATAGAAATGCTCCCGCCGATATCAAAAGAAAAAATTTTTTTTGATGGCAAAGTTATCGCTATAAACAGAGCGCAAAAAAAAATTATATTGGCAAACAAACAAGAAATTAATTACGACAAACTTCTTATCACTACAGGAACTCACCCATTAGCTCCTGCTCACCTTGAACACGTGTTTTTATTGCCAAATGTTGTGCACTTTAACTCTCAAGGAGATGTTCGAGCTATTTCAAAAATTATCAGCACAAAAAAACGGGTGTTGATCGTTGGTACAGGTTTACGATCACTTGAGCTTGCCGATGCACTCTCTCACATAAAACCTCCTCTCACCATAAGCTTACTCGCGCGCAACAATAGATTTCTAGGTACAAAGAGCGATAGTCGTGCTGATAAATTTATTATGCAACGTGCTTTGGCCAAAGGAATTAATTTGATTAATGATGGTCAAATTGAGAATATCTTTCGCCACGTCAACGATGGTCTTAAAGTGAAGATGAGCGATGGGAGCATAATTGAAACAGATCTCGTCATATTTGCCATTGGAAATCGCCCCAATAGTGAACTTGCTAAAGCCGCAGGTCTAGCGCTTACAAAAAATAATGGCATCAAGACTGATACTTATCTCAACACCAGCGATCCACATATTTTTGCTGCCGGCGACGTTGCAAGTTTTATTGATCCATTAAGCAAAGAATATATTCAAAGCAGCAAATGGCTTGCAGCTAAAGAGCAAGGAATTGTAGCCGCACATAACATGCTTGGGCAAAAGAAATCTTATACTCTTAATCCTCCATCCTATGCTTCATCTTTTTTTGAATTGAGCATTTTTACAGCGGGATCTGTTCGAGAAAATAAATTTGATAATAATTCATTTATTGATGTTTCGCCCCACCATTATTTTCGGGTGATATTAAAAAACCAACGCATAAAAGCATTTATTTTTTTATGGGAAAAAAACCACAAAAAACCAGATATTCTATTCATCAAAAATAAATTCATCGCTCAATCTCCAATCGGAATGAATGAACTCAAAGAAAAACTTCTCAATTTTGCAAAAAAATAGGTTTTTTCAATGACAATTATGCCTCATGGGCAGTAAATAAATTTTTGGGATTTTTATATTCTTATTTTTTAAATCCAGACAAAAACCTAATTTTTATTGGTGATAATGGCCAAGGATATCTTTATAGCGCAATCTTGATTAGGAGTTTCTTTCCACAAGTTCTTACACTCATTCATGATGTAAAGCCCGATGGAAAAACACCTCTAAGCATTAGTGTGGATGAAAAATCAAAATCCATACTTGGGAATTTGGTATGGCTCTATTTTGGATCCCCGCCTGCGCGGGGATGACAAGTAATGCAGGTATAACAAGTGAGCGTGACTAAGAATAATTTTTAAGGTCGCTAAAAAATTACTTTCAAAAGTATATCTAAGCTTGGTCGCAATCAATTATCTCTTTGAGAGTAACAAGAATTTTTTCAAATTGGGCCGATGAAAAATCACTTCTTGCGCATACCATCAACCAGTCATCAAAACCAATTCCACATTGGACAGAAAGCTCTTTGGCTTTTCTTTGCGCATCGTGAGCAGAAATATTTCTGAACTTCACTCCATGCCAACAGCCTTGCCCTCGATGATGTTCATTATCAAATAATTCCTGAAGTTGAGATGAAAATTGTTGAATAAGCCTAAGTGATCGCTCTGATGCAGCTAACAAATAATGGTATGCACGATTAATTGAAATCTCATCGCCATCCCAAGTTGAAATAAGTGTAAGAGGTTTTTCAACGAAATAATTATCATCAACAAATACATGTCCCAGTTGCCCACCAGTATACCACCACACCATATTGGCTTTTACCGACAAACTATCGCTTAAAAATAAAGTTTTCCCTGAGCGTCCCAATGATGACGTTGTTTCAACAAAAACGAGAGGAATAGAAGTTTGTTTGCGAATATCATCAAGTTTTTGTAAAAATTCATCATCGAAACTCAAAGCTGATTTTTCTCCCATGAGTTCCACTACAAAAGCCAAAATCTTATTGCTTGGAGTAGTTTTTAGAATCTGTTGGATTTGATTCAAACTTTCATGAGCGCCAACAATTTGCGGATGAGCAACATGTGGCCAATCAAACCATTTGAAAGGTTTGCTCTGTCCTTGATCGTGACTAAGCGATCGTGCTGCAGCAGTGATATTTCCCAACCATTGATGACTAAAACCGATCACCATATCTGCTTCGAGTCTATGATAACGAATACTTCTAAGTCCCTTATCAACAACCTCGTCACGTCCCGAAGTGAAATAGCTATGTTTTAAATGTTTTGGCATAAGCGCACGCAAGAGCTCGCTATAGCGAATTAGATTGGGCGTTGCCCAATTTGAGAGCGTTAGTTTTGATCCTGTAAAAGCACGGAAATAATTATTTCTAAGATCACGCTCCAATCCTTTGGGAATACTATGAAAAGCTGGCTGAATAGTATTGCTGCAATCAAGAGTTTGCTCAGTCATTAGGCTATCGCATATATGCTCGCTTTTTTTAAGCGGTAAACGATAATACAAAGCTTTGGCTTTTTCGGCACCGTACTGATTGTCATAAATTGCCACAGAATAAGCGCCAAGCTGTTCATTGATATGGGTCATGGCTTGAGCACGATCCAAACGATTTCTTCCTGTCAAAAAGTGATAGCGCTCATGCCCATCTTCTTTTTTCATTTTTTTGACACGTCGTATCTGCTCATTTTTTAAAATTCTACCCAAACCTCGACCTCTAACACGAGGATCCACACTAAGATTAGCCGAATAAAATGTATTATTTTTATTGCGCATTGAGTCTTGTAATGGCCCATCGATGTTTGCGTATTCTAGAGGGCCTCCAATAATGTAGCCCCCGACAAAACTGTGACCTTCATGCTTGCATTTTACCAAAAGACCAAGACTTGATTCGTAGCTTAGCCACTCCCTCAACTTATCCATGCTGTCTCTTCTACCTTCTTCGTAGGTATTTTTTTCTATTGCATGGATCTCATCGATGTGGTCATCAAAATTACCAGTTGTAAGTTCAATTAATTCAACTTCGCCTAGCTGCACTAGGTCATCTTCGTCATTGATGATAGGAACTGCTGTTCTTTTAAAACTATGACCTTCTTGCATGTCTACTAATGCTACAAATAATTTTTTAAATAAAGAATTAATAATTTGTTCACCAGTGGTCATGTTGAGCCGAAAACGCAAAGTTTTTTCACCAGCAATATATGCCATAAACCCCCTTTCAAAACGCTGATTTATCAAATCATTTGCGAGTTTCGAGGTGGGCATATCAAATGCAAAAGCAAACCCACATGCGCGCGTATTTTGCACCAAGTCTGGAAAATTTTCTTGCAAGCGTTTCAATTCTTTCTTTGCTTGTGCCTCGGTAGTAATAGCCATCGAAGTAGTTATAACTTTGGCCTGCAAAAGACCTCGCTTAAGTTGAATAACATGGGGACTATAATCGCGATGGTTATCCCACACACTCATAACTATACCAAGCTGAGCTTTTTTTCCTAAGCTGATGCAATCGGGATAATCGCGTTTACCATTAGCATCTTTGAGATCAAACTGTTGATGCCAAAAAAATTTCTGCCCCAAATGAAAACCAGTCTGAACTTCATCAAAAATCAAAGGAACTTTTAAACCACGGGTTAGCGCTCGCAGATAATTAAAAAACCTATAAGATGCGTAGCGATCACCGCCTTCGCACTGCATGGGCTCTACGATGACGGCACAAATATTGCCATGCTCGACCTCTTCCTTCACTCGCCTAAGACTATGTATTTCCAAATCAAGCAAGCTATCAGAGTCTTCAACCTGTGGAATTATTCCTAAAGATAAATCTCTAAGATGATCGAGATTTACCTTTGGTTGCTCAGTAATATCGTCCATTTTTGGAAAAGGAACAAAATGCGCCTCGAAACCTTCAAACATGAATGGTCCACGCTTTTCTTTATTGTAGGTGGCTTGCAAGGCCATGATGGTACGTCCATGAAATGCACCTTCAAAAGCTATGATGCGAGTTCCTCCAGGCCCATGTTGTCGACATAGATCAAAGGAAATTTCATTTGCTTCTGCACCAGAGGCTCCGTAGGATACTGACTTGAAAATATGATCAGATTGGTGATGAAGAAAATCTTCTAATTGTTTTTTTGCCAGCACAGCATTATAGGCTGCATCCGATAAATCATTTTCCTGATTGGAAAGATCGTAGTTTTGTGCAAGTTCACCATCGAAATCTCCTCGATCGTAAGAATTTTGTAATGTATCGGCATTGAAACCTGCGCCGATAGTTGCAATTTGACTTGCTGCATCAAATAAAATTAGCGGCTCATCATCCACACTGGCAAGATAAGCTCCTCGGCTTCGATAGAGATCTGCGACTGGTGCCTTTTTCTCTTTAGGTACAAAATTTCCTTGGTACAAACGATCAAGCATTGCTCGGGAACGAGGAATTTGCATATCCTTAGGTATGGCAATTTTTAATGGTTTATATTTAGAAATATTTAAACCTGTTTTTGCGCAGACTTCTTCCAAATATTTTTTTAAATTATTTATACAATCATCAGCATTTTTTATAAAATTCAAATTAAATTTTAGATATTTTTCATCGATAACAACTGCATCGGCAAAAATTTTAGATATACCTATGTAAAATTCATGTGAAAATTCTTTAAAGTCTGCAAATGAATTTTTTAAATAAATTAATTTATTTTGAGCAGCTGCTTCGCTGTTTATGCCAAAAAGTTCAAAGATTTTTTCGATTTCATGACGAGTATTAATGATATTTACACGCGTGTGAGACAGAGCTGAATCATTTAATAATTTTTTAAGCTCAGAAGAAGCACTACTTTCACCATAGGCCAAAGATGTAAGTGCTACAGGATAGGTTGTGTAACGAACAGCATCGATACCAGCAGGTCGTTGATTACCGCTTTTGTTAACTCCTCCAAAAGGCATCTGCCCATAAGCACCATTAGTAGATCGATTGAAATTGAGAACTCCACATTTTGTCTCACTGTACATCTTCTCAAAATTTGATTGGTCGATGCTAAAAAGAGAATTAGAAAGCCCATATGGACTCTGATTGATGCGTACAATAGCTTGATCTAAGTTCTGAAAAGATTCAAGTGCAATATTGGGACCAAAAAGTTCCTCACTTAAATAGCCTCCGATTGGATGTTCCCCACATACCTGATAGATCGACGGTGTGACAAAGGCACCCCCTTCGAGAACTTGAGATTCCAATAAGACTTCTACACCTTCTTCTTTTGCGCGTATAAGGCCACGCTGAAATTTTTCGAGCGCTTGCTTTGTGGCTAGCGGACCGAACATAGCTTGATTATTTTCTGTATCGGGCTTGAGTTTTTTACTCACATCTATCAATAAAGCGCGAAATTGTTCGAAAATATTTTGTTGCACAAGAACTCTGCTGGTGGCCGTGCAGCGTTGTCCCGTCGTCAAAAAAGATCCTTGAATTATTTCAAACAGCGCTTGTTCAATGTGGGCATCGTCCATCACGACTGAAAAGTTTTTTCCTCCCAACTCAAGTGCTATAATTTTATGCGGCTGATCGAGTAGAGCCTCTTGAATTTTTCGTCCGGTATTATAGCTGCCGGTAAACAAAACTCCGTCGATGTGCGGGTGAATGGATAATTTATGAGCAATACTGCCATCGCCCTGAACCATGTTCACCACGCCTTTGGGAAATTGCGCTTGTAGGAAACATTGAGCGTAGATCTCTCCCACTTGTGGACATATTTCCGAAGGTTTTATGACCACGGTGTTTCCGCTAAGAAGACTAGGAATTACGTGAGCATTTACTAAATGTGCAGGAAAATTATAAGGGCCGATTACAGCTAAAACTCCCTGTTTATGATGACGCGTCTGTGAACGGAGTTGATAGAGCGACTCATCTTGAATACGCTCAAGACCATGATTGATCATCAGATCGATGCGAGCAGATAAACTCTTTGCCTCTGTCAATGCCTCACTTTTGATCTTGCCCATTTCGTCTGATATGGCCTGAGCTATTTGAGCTTCATTTTTTTGAAAAACTTCCTTAAGTCGCATGAGATACTCAATGCGTTTTTCCAAACCTATATAATCCCATGATTTCATGGAATTTTTTGCTGCTTCAACCGCTTCATTTACGTGAGATACATCTGTTGTGGTGCGAAAAACAGGCACATAATTGCTGCTTGGATTTTTGCTTTCCAATGCTATGCTGCCTTCTTTAAATGAACCGTTTATGACATTTCCTTGACCAAGTTTACAAGCCATTGGCGCCTCCCTCAGGTATGAACTCGAAATAATGTCAAAAGGAATTTAATATGTGTGGAATTGTTGGATACATTGGAGAACAGAATGCAAAAACCATTATCATTAAGGGGCTCGAACGTCTAGAATATCGAGGTTATGATTCTTCGGGTATCGCAATAAATGAAAATAATTCTTTTGTCACTTTAAAAAAAACTGTTGGTAAACTTGGAGCGCTTAAAAACCATATTGAAAACCTCAATCTTAATGGCCACCAGGCCATTGGCCATACTCGCTGGGCCACCCATGGAGCCCCAAGCGATGTCAATGCTCACCCACACAAATACGGACGCGTTTCGGTAGTTCATAACGGTATTATTGAAAATTTTAGCGAATTAAAACATCGCCTGCAGACGAAGGGGCATAACTTCTCTTCTTCCACCGATACCGAAGTAGTTGCCCACATTCTCAATAGCCTATTAGATGAGGGCATCGAGATGCTCAGTGCTCTGCAACGTATCAGCGATATTTTACGCGGTACCTACTCTTTGGGAATTTTGCTCGATGGTGATAATGAGCGCCTCTATTTTATAAAAAATGGTTCTCCTCTCATTGTTGCTCGGGGAGATAATGAATCTTTTTTTGCATCCGATCAAATGGCTTTGGTTGATTTTAAGCCTGATTATTATCCGCTCAAAGACGGCGATTATGGTTTTATCAGTAAAACAACTGTAGAGATTTATGACCTTTTAGGAAAACGCAAAGATTGCCACTTTTTACCCCTCAAAGCTCAAGCCGAGAATATTGAACGCATGGGCCATAAACATTTTATGCATAAAGAAATTTTTGAACAGCCCGAAGTCATCGAACGTGTACTTTTAGGACGTATTAAAAATGGATTAATCGATCTTGATAATTTTGGACTGAAATTCGAAGGGATGAAACACATAAGTCGCATTCATATTATTGCATGCGGCAGCTCATACATAGCCGGGCTCATCGCTAAACCTGCTTTGGAAACTGCTTTAGGTATTCCTGTCGAAGTAGAAATTGCCAGTGAATATCGCTATCGCACAACACTTAGCAATAGCTCAACCTTGGTAATAGCTATTTCTCAATCAGGAGAAACCGCTGATACGCTAGCTGCATTGGACAAAGCCCTAAGTGAAGGCGCTTTATGCGTGTCAGTTTGTAATGTATTGGGCTCAGCTATTCCTCGTGTTTGCGAAAATAGTGGAGGAAATCTCTATCTCAATGCTGGACCCGAAATATCCGTTGCATCTACCAAAGCATTTTTGGCACAAGTAGTAGCTTTGAAATTATTAACCTTAGCCTTGGAAAAATATTTTACTCCTCAATCTCCTCATGAAGAATCACAAAAGGTTCAGGCTTTTTTTCAATTAAAAAACGCAATTATGCACATGCTTGAACAAGATGAAGCTATAAGCAAAATTGCTTTTGCTCTCATGCACCAACCGCGAATGTTATTTTTGGGACGAGGAGAACTTTTACCGGTAGCGCTAGAGGGAGCTTTGAAAATGAAAGAACTCTCCTATATTTTTGCCGAAGGTTATGCTGCGGGAGAACTGAAGCACGGACCCATAGCCACTATCGATCCACAGATGCCTGTTGTCATTGCTTTTTCCAATGATATTTTGGGAGTCAAAACATTAAGCAATCTTTTTGAAGTCAAAGCTCGTGGTGCTTGTGTAATTTCCGTTGCCCCTAAAAATGCAGTTGATGTACAAGAAGCTTCCGATTACTTTATTCCCCTAGAACATTGTGATGAATTCCTTTTGCCTATTCTTGCAACTGTTCCCTTGCAATTATTGGCTTACCACCTGAGTAATCACAAAGGTATTGACGTGGACAAACCAAGAAATTTGGCTAAAAGTGTCACCGTTGAATAATTAACCTCACAGATTGAAATTAAAAAATATATTTGAAAAAAACCTCTACACAACTTTCAAAGATTTATCTCCGATAGAAAGCCTATCGTAATGGTTTGAGCTGCTATTTGGAGAATAATCTATGAAAATTTATAAAAATTTTGTTTTCCTAAGTTTTCTTATCTTTTTGTTGAGCCCCTTTTTGGCTCATGCTCTCGAACAGGAAACTACAGATAAACCTGAATTTGTCTTTGCTATTTTGGCTACTTATCGGACACGAGAGAATCTCGTCGATAAAGCGCTGGAACAAAATATTCTTGCCTACAATATAAATTTCAATTCTGAAATAGATTTTGAAAAAGGCGTTATGAGAAAAGTTTTCCAACGAGATAAAAATAAGCGCTGGATAAGGGCAAGTGAGGCTCCCTTACCAGATGTTGTCTATGATTTTGGTGTGTATAAAAATAATCCCAAAAATAAAGAAAAAGCCAAACTTCTCAAAGCTCAGCTCCATGATTTAGGTATTCCTTTTATTAATCCAGAAACAGACACAATGGAACCTGTCAACAATAAACGTTTGTTTGCTAAAATCATGGCAAAAAATAATATTCCTCATCCGAAAACACATACATTTTCTAAAAGAAATCTAAAAAATATGTATAAAAAATATGACCAACTCTACATAAAACCAACTTTTGGCAGCAAAGGATACGGCATCATAACTATTGAAAAATCTCCAAATTTATCGACTTTTTCTATTGGGTATAAAATAAAAAATAAAAAAGAAAAAAAATGGGTAACTATTCGAGAAGAGAATATTAACAAGAAAAAACTCTATGCCAAGGTCAGTGAAGCTCGAAAAAAAATCAAGCAAACTAACGCTCGCTATATCATTCAACAAGGAATACTCACTTATAAATATCAGGACAAGTTAACAGACTTTCGCTTTAATGTGCAACGCGGGGAGCTCGGAGTGCAAAAGGTAAGTGGATATCAGATGCGTATAGGAGGTAACTTGGCTCAAGGTGGAAGACCTGGAAACAGTCAAATCGTTCTACAACCTCTAGAACTAGACAAAGATATAGATCACGGAGATCTTATCCAGAAGTGCAATCACATCGCGATTCTCACCGCGACTGCTTTAGAAAAAAAACTAAAACAAAAAATTGGTGATATTGGAATCGATATTGTGTTGGATACAGCAGGAAATCCATACGTCGTCGAAGCTAATGGTAAGAATGGCTTTATGAGTACCTATATAGAAAAAAACCCACAAGTTGACACCCTATTTGGTCTTCCTCCAGCACTAGAAGAATGTAAACAGCTTGATGGAGCTCACGAAGATGCCCTCCTTGAGTATGCTCGCTTCCTATCACAAAGCAGCAAGGATTTTGCTAGCAGTAATTCTTAAACTCATGTCATTATTTTCTTGGACACGATCCACTTTTGGCGTGTCCAAATACCAAATTCATCATTCAGCACATCTAAATTTTCAAACTACAGGTTTTTTTGTTCCTAACTGGTCTCTATTTATACTGTTATTTTCGTATTTTTTGTTTATAAAAATTATAAAGTTACGCTCACTTTCGCCAAATACCTTAATGTAATTCCCACATTTAGAAAATCTCACCTGGTAAGTTTTAAAATTAGGTTCCACTTTAACTTTTTCATCAAGAACGTATAAACCTGCATCATTAATATCATAAAAAAGTAAGTAATTACCTGAAGAGCAACATAGCAATAATGAATCCGTAGGAGAAAAAGTTAGATCTCTAATACATGGACCTACATCTTGAAGGTCAGAATTTTCATAATTTTTACTTTCACCAGATGGATATTTAATGTTGATCCCTAAGCGACAGATTTTTTCTGCAACATAGCTTTCACCATTAATAACCTTTGATGTTAATGCATGATCCTCAAATTCCACGTATTCATTTGGTTGTGAAATAATTTCCCAATTAGCCAGCAGACTTACTGGAAATAACAGAGCACCAAAAAAAAATAAACTTTTCATAAAAGCATCCTTTAGCAACAACAATATCGACAAGGTAAAATTCACATTACTTTTGTCTAGGGATTGAAGCCAGAAAGCGGAGTAAGATCATTACAAACTAATGCTGTAATTTGCATCTTCTAGTAACTCTTCGTGAGCAATACCTGAACACGCTATGGTGGAACGTTGATTAATATCCATTACAACGGTTCCACAGGTAGTTGTTTTGTGAGGATAATTTTTATCGGGCGCTATTGAAACAGATCTTAATGCAAGAAAAACTTTTTTTGGGCTTGAAAGATCTTCATGTCCAATAACCCCTTGCAAGTGTTCAAGGCGCCATAGAGTATTTGATCCCTTGCGGATCATGTGAGTCTTTCTCATTTCTGCATCAAGGCAGTGATTGGTATGAAAATACTTCTTGCTCGCATCATCGCAGATTATCTTCTTTTTGGTGCCGCTCAATTCAATACCAAAAAAATTATTTTCATCAACAACTGCATAATGTCGTCCAGAACTACTGGGACATTTCATAATTTCCTCTTTGGCACTTTGTGCATTTTTACACATCAGTATTTTTCTTACCAAAGCAGGCCACAACACACCTATACGTGCATCAAAACTGCTGAGATTATTAATAGCAACCCCAACACCATGCTTATTTAGACCCATCATTCCCAAACAGCCAACAATACTAAACGCCAAACAATCTTTAACTTTGAGCATGATGATATAAGGCTGGGCACTTCCATGAATATCCCATGTTTGCCCCAGTACGGGCCCATTATGAGTGGGGCTATAAATTATTGAGCAACCGCTGTTAGCCTCGGTGGCATCACTATCTTTTGACAAATCGTGATGAGCATTAGGCATAATATCTCGCAAATCGGTGTAGTGATTTAAGACGATCAAGTGCTCAAGAGATACATTACTTGCATCTGAAATGCCTTTTAATTCCAAAAATAGCTCTTTGTCAAAATCATACAGAGGCCGGATGTGTTTATGAGCAAGCTCTAAGATATCTTTCGTTTTTTTAAAATGTGAGCTTATACGCATACGCTCCATTCTAATCGAAGCAAGTTCACCTATTTCACGTCTGTATGTCTCACCATGCTGATGACCTATTGCCAAAGAGTCATCGGCTTCTAGCTCTAGTACGCGTAAAATTTGTGAGTGCATTGCTTGCTCCTGTTGTCTGCTTCATTAAATTTCATCGGCCCTCGTTATTAAAAATTACAAATTTATTTTTTTTAAACAAGCAGCGAGCACGTAACAAAATTTTATACACCATGGCAAATAATTGCCGAGCAAGCAAAAATTTTATGGAATAAGAAATTATTTTCGAATCCTGCAATACTACAAACACATCCATACTCAGGTTGTTGGAGTTCTCCATGCTTGATGAAAATTTTCTAGGCGACCGCTACAAAAAACATGTTTTTATTCCCTGGCATAAACAAGCAGATATTAGCCCGCAAAAGATAAAAGAAGCTTGCGGCATCTATCTCACTCTCGATTCTGGTGAGCGCTTAATCGATATGAAATCACAAGCATTTTGTGCAAACTTAGGACACAGCCATAAAGGTATGCAACAAGCCATCGCCCATGCTGCTCAAAATGCACAAGTTCTCAGTTCTGAATGGCTTTGTCAGGAGCGCCTGCATCTTGCACAAGATCTTATTCACATAGCACCTAAAAATAATTCTCAACAACTTGAAAAAGTATTTTTTACTCTGGGCGGTGCTGAAGCAAATGAAAACGCTATCAAAATTGCCCGCATGGTAACTAAACGACACAAAATAATTACACGCTTTCGCTCTTATCATGGAGCCACAATCGCCACTATCAATTTAAGCGGCGATTATCGACGCATTCCAGTTGACTACGCTATGAGTGGAGTCATTCGATTTCCCGATCCCTACCCTCGTGGCAGTGGTCAGCACATCGATACCGTAAGACTTTTAGAAGAGATCATCGAAATAGAAGGCGCAGAAACAATCGCTGCTATTATGCTAGAGGGAATCACTGGTGCCAATGGTGTTTTCGTTCCCCCAAAAGACTATTGGCCAAGAATCAGAAAAATTTGCGACGACAATGGAATTATTCTTATCGCTGATGAAGTTTTGTCAGGATTTTGTCGAACTGGAGAATGGTTTGGTGTTGATCACTTTAAAGTTGTGCCCGATATCATGACGCTTTCCAAAGGTTTAACGGCAGGCTACATGCCTTTAGGAGCCTTGCTGGTAAATAAAAATATAGCTGATCATTTTGATCACGAGGTACTCTCGTGCGGACTTACTCAATACGGCCATTCCCTCTCATGTACAGCTGCCCGAGCTGCTATAGGGTTTTATGAAAGTGAAAATATTTTAACTAATGTAAAAGCTCGCGGACTTGAACTTGATCATGCTTTGAAAGAGCTTGCCAAAAATAATCCACTGATCGCTGAAACGCGCTCAATCGGTTTACTGAGCGCTCTTGATCTACAAAAAGCAAACCAAGAGCCTTTGGTTCCCTACCGCGCGAGCAAAGAAGAGCTCAAGCCAGCAATGATTGTACAAAATGCTTTGAAGAAGCAAGGAATCTCGGCACTGGTGCGCTTTTCTACCATTATCCTGGCCCCTCCCTTGATCATCAATAAAAATGAATTGCAGCTGGCTCTAGAAAAAATTACAGATGCTCTTAGAGACTGTTTTGAAAATTATTTTTCGCTGCGCTGAGAAAGCATTTTTGTCTACAATTACTTGTCATCCCCGCGCAGGCGGGGATGACAAGGGACAGCAGTCAAAATGATAGGTGGTCCATCGCACCTTGGCTTGCTTAAAGAAATCAAAAAAACAATAAAGGATTAAAAATAACTATTTATACTATTTATATTTAGTTAGCGATTGTAACTATTTTACTAAAACGGTTTAGAAACACCGCGATTTTGATTTTTAAAACAGTCCCTTAATGCCGCTTACAAAGTACTTTGTTTTTGAAATATTACACAGCATGGGAATTTTATTCTAATTTCGAAAAATCAATTCGAGGGTAGGGCGTAGCCTGATATTTTTGTTTCAGATAACAAAAGAGCTCGTCGTCAGTCATATTATCCAAGTTGCAATCGGGAACCATGTGCTGTTCTTGTTCCTGATTGACATTCACAACAAGGACTTCAGCATTAAGAGGAGCTTGTAATTTTAAAGGACATTTAATTTTTGTTCCTTTGACAATAGTTTTTTGAGGACCTTTTATAGGTTTTTTATCTTTTATTTTTATTTTTTTAGCGCTCTTACCTACCCTCATATAATCACCAGCTATCAGCATGGATCTTTGCTCATCGAGCTCTCTTACTAAAAATTCTGGGTTTTCATATTTCTCAGGATTTTTGCCTATAGCCATAATTCTCTGATTAACGGCTTGAAACTGTCTATGAGGCCATCGCTTAATTCCATTTTGTCGACATATTTTCTTTAGCAAAGTCGTACAAATACTAAGCTCATTTGCCGCGTCCTTTATTGGTAAATGATAGAGACTGGCAAGATCTTCTTTCGTCAGATCGTAAGGCAATTTGTTGTCTAAAAGCCTTTTATCCATTGAAAAAATGGCAAAAGAGCCGATCAGCAAAGACAAAATTAATATTTTTTTCATCTATACTCCGCCATAAAAAATCAAACCTAGTAACAATACATTTAAAACTGATAATGCTTTCCCAATATGTCTACAATTGTAGAGACACATGGAGTTAGGGGAGCAAAAAATCTCATATCAAATATTTAAACATTTTTTTTGCTTGGTTGTGCCAACATAAAATTTTTGGGGTTAATTTTTTTATTTCCCTGTTGAACCTCATAATGCAGATGAGCTCCTCGACATCGTTTTCCGGTATTTCCCAAAAGCCCGATGATCTCTCCTTGCTTCACATGCTGTCCATTTAACACCATCAATTCTTTCATGTGAGCAAAACGAGTAACAAAACCAGAAGGATGCCTAATCTCAACTTTTTTGCCAAAATCTCTGTGATAATTTGCCCTGATCACAACGCCGTCAGCAGGTGAATGGATGGGAGTTCCAAGAGCTCCTGCAATATCAATACCATCATGACGCCTTCTTTTCTTACTGAAAGGATCGATTCTTACACCGAAATTACTGGAAATATAGCCTTGAGCAGGAATAAGACTCGGCACAATTTGAAGCATATTTTCCAGATAAAGCGCGCGACTGAGCAGCAGAGAATTTTCATTTTTACTTTGATAAACATCAAGATCGAGCTTTACCAATGAAACTTCAGGGTTGAGTGCAAAAGTCGATTGATTTTCCTTGCCAAAATTTTTCGTAGCAGTTCTCATGAGTGAAGCTGCTAATTTTATGGCTGTCAGATTGTCAATTGCATTGAGCTTACTGGCGATTTGGCTTTGGAATGATCTGATCTCATCCTGCGACTCATGCAGTTGCGCAACACGCGTATCGATCCACTCAATTTTTTCTCTAAGTGCACTATTTTCTTTCAAAAGATTTTTTATGTAAATATTTTTTTTATTAAGAGATACACTCTGAATAATTGTTATGAGTGTTAAAAAAAATACTATAGCGTACAAAAAATAGCGCGATAAAAAATTTATTGTTCTAAAATTAATTCCCATAAAATACCCATCTTGGCTGAGTAGATGAGCTTATGCCATGGTATTTTATTAAGAGCAATCCACATTTACAAGCTGACCTGAACTAAGATAGCTGTAATATTATCATCACCGCCATTTTTATTGGAATTCTCTATCATCTTATTAATTGCAAAATCAGGTCTTAATGAATTAATTAAACCAACAATTTCACTATCTATAAGCATGTTATTTAAACCATCTGTACACAGCAAAAAGAAATCACCTTTTTTAACCGATAAGGAAAAATGATCGGCTGATACTGTTTTATTATGGCCAATAGCTCTAGTGATAATATTTCTAAGTGCACTTGTGCGTGCTTCATCTGGGCTCATAATTCCAGCTTGGACTTGTTCATTGACCAAAGAATGATCACTAGTAAGCTGATGAATTTGATTATTCCTAATGCAATAAATTCGGCTGTCACCAACATGAGCTATATGCGCTCTTCCATTTTTTACGGCAAGCATGCTAAGCGTTGTACCCATTCCTCTCAAATCGAGATTATCTTGGCTTGCATTAAAAACTCTAAGAGCAGCATTCGCTACAGCACGGGAAAGAGCTTCGCTTATCTCACAACCTTTATCGTATTCACGAATAAATTCACGAGTCGCACTTTCGATAGCAAGCTTTGATGCATGATCGCCAGCGCGATGCCCGCCCATGCCATCGGCAACCACGTAAAGGCCAATCTCATCACTGGCAAAATAACAGTCTTCGTTAGAGCTTCTTTTGCGACCAATATCGCTTTTTGCCCAGGAAATAAGGCTCGCCAAAACAGCGCCCCACACATAAAAGAAAAAGGTTATTGCCTTGGAATCTATTAGCTTGATTAACAATCCGCAAGAGACCAAGGATTGAAGTTTTACAGGAGTTTAGGATTACATAAGAGTGTGGTTCAACTTTTAATTAAGCATCAGTAAAAACAACAAAAAATAAGACACCGAAGTTCACTCATGGTTAATGATAGAAATCAGCGAAAAAAAAACTGCATTAAAAAATAGGAAAATTCTATGACGACAAAGGAAAAATTCTTGGATGTAGGATCTCCACTAAAAAAACAAAATAAATTTGATCTCATATTTTCAAAGCGATCCTTGACTGCACAAAAAAAGCTACTCAGCCATCAAGATAAAAAAAATCTTTTACAAGGAATGCTTGTTACCAGAGCCACCGATAATGCCTTAAAACACATATTTTTATCGGGAGAAATAAAATATTTAGACAAGAGTTTTCAAGGCAAGGGTTTTCGTTCGCTAGGCCAGGAGGCTATCTATGGCGCAGCATATTGGCTCAAGCGAACAAAAATATCAGGTCAGTATCAAGGTGATATTGTAGCGCCATTAATTCGTGATCTTGGAGTTTTTTTGTGCTGCAGCGATCTTGATATAGAAGCCGCTCTTAATGCCCAAGCCGGAAAAATAGGCCTGCCATGCCAAGGAAGAGATTTACACTTAGGTGATTATACAAAAGGCATACTCACACCTGCAGCTCCCCTGGCCATAGCTACCTCTACTCTTATTGGGTTGGCTCTAAGCTTTAAAATAAAAAATCTTCCTCGCATAGCACTCAGTTTTATTGGTGAAGGTGGATCTTCTTTGGGGGAATGGCATGAAGCGATCAACTTTGCCGCAGTAAAAAAACTGCCCATGATTTTTTGCATTGAAAACAATCAAACAGCCTTATCAACACCGCTCAAGGAACAAAGTCGTGTAAATTCTTTTGCAGATAAAGCTGCAGGCTACGGAATTCCTTCCATAGTTTTAGATGGTAATGATGTATGTGAACTTGCAGCTGGATTTAAACTCGTTTGTGACTTCGTTCGCACAGGTAATGGGCCTGTGCTGGTTGAAGTAATAACTATGCGCATGTGTGGACACGCTCATCACGACGACATGCTTTACCTAGGATCCGAACCGAAGCTTAGCTTTGAAATTCCTGCGCTTAACAATCGTACTAAAGACCAAGGCTACGTCGATTCTTCACTTTACGAAGCATGGCGTAAAAAAGATCCTATTACTAATTTTAAAAATACTTTGTTGACAGAAAAGATCATCACCGAAAATTCTTATGAAAATATGAAAAACAAAGCGCTTGAAAAAGTTCAAACAGCCCTTGAATCCATCAAAACACGAGCCTGGCCTCAACTTGAAAACGAAGATGATGAGAGTTTAGTTTATAAGCGCCCCTATCACTTCAATGCACCTCAGAACAAAAAATCTGAGCATTATTTTTTTGATAAGCAGGGATCAACTTATTTGCAAGCAATCTCTCAAGCCGTCAACAGTGCTTTTACGCAGTGGCCTGAATGTTTCCTGATAGGCGAAGATGTAGCATTACCTTACGGCAATGCTTTTATGATGTTTAAATCAACACCTCAAAAATTTGCTGATAGATTTATCAACACTCCCATCAGCGAAAGCGCTATCGTTGGTGCCTGCGCGGGCATGTCACTCGCTGGCATCAAGGCCATCGGAGAAATTCAATTCAACGATTTTATTGCCTGCGCAATGAATCAAGTTGCAAACAATGTTGCTAAACATTATTTCCGTACCGGACTCAATCTGCCTTTGGTTCTACGAATGCCATATGGCGGATTACGCAGGGCTGGACCTTTTCACTCTCAAGACTCCTCAGCTTGGTTTTATCGCTGCCACGGTCTAAAAATAATGGCACCCAGCACCCCTATCGATGCTTATTTTATGCTTTTAAAAGCCATAGAAGATCCTGATCCAGTACTATTTTATGAACATATTAATCTCTATAGAGATCCTAATATAAAACAAATTATTCCTAAACAATCAAACAATACTGCTGGCGCCATGATTATTAAACCAGGATCAGATATAACTATAATCTCTTATGGAGCCTATGTTCACAAAGCATTTAATGCAGCACAAATCCTGTTTAATAAAGACAAAATAAATGCTGAAATTATTGATTTACGCTATCTCAAACCCATTGATTTTGCCACCTGTTATGCCAGCATAAAAAAAACGAGCAAAGTGTTGCTACTCACTGAAGACTCTCAGCAAGGAAGCCTCATGGAAAATATAGCGGGCAGATTGGGACAAGATATGTTTCACCATCTCGATGCCCCAGTTACGGTGCTAGGTTCCCGTAATATACCTGTTCCCTATGCGCCCTCTTTGGAAGATGAGTATCTTGTGAGTGAAAAAACCATCATTGAAAATGTACGTAAGCTCGTTAAATTTTAAGGAGTTGAAGTGCTTTCGTTATCGACCATGCAGCAGAGCATGAAGGAGCGTCTGTCTGTAATAAAAAATAAAACAGATAGAAATAAATTACTGGTTCATGAAATCTACGCTTCTATTCAAGGCGAAAGTTCTCACATGGGCCTTCCCTGTGTTTTTGTTCGCACAACAGGGTGTCATTTACGCTGCTCTTATTGTGATACTCAACATGCTTTTTTTGATGGCAAAGAGATGGACCTCAAGGAAATCATCGATAAAGTACTTTCGTTTGCTATCCCTAAGGTTGAGCTCACCGGTGGTGAGCCCTTGCTACAGCCCGCAAGTTTTAAATTATTGGATGCATTGGTAGATTGCGGCCTGGATGTTCTTTTGGAAACGTCTGGCGCCGTATCGATCAAGAATGTCAATCGGAAGGTCAAAGTTATTTTGGATGTAAAAACACCTTCTTCATCGGAATGCAATAAAAATGTGCTTGCCAATCTGGATCTTTTGTGGCCCGGATGTGAAGTAAAATTTGTCATCGCAACTGAAGAAGATTATCGCTTTGCCAAAGAATTTGTGAAAACTCATAAACTTTCTGAGCGCACCCATGTTCTCTTTTCTCCTGTTCTCTCTTCGATCAGGGCTACCGATTTAGCTGATATGATCATACAAGATAAACTCAATGTTCGCTTTCAAATGCAGCTTCATCGAATATTATGGGGAGAAGAGCCGGGAAAATAATTGTTTACATATGGTGCTCATAAAAGCTTGTTAAGAGACAGGACGGAAAGCACACAAACTCGGTTGCCAACATCGAAGTTAAAAAGTATTTCAGACCTGTTTGTGTCTTAGAGACTGTTTTGAAAATATTTACCAAGCCTTTTTGTCCATTTTTCTTGTGGTCTACAATAATTTTTTGGCAATATGCTCGATATTCCCTGAAGTTTTTTTGTTGGCAACAAAAAAAGTATCCTTAAAAAATCATTCGGCATCTATTTACAAAACACTTTCTCAGTTAGTTCCTAACAGCTGCCACAAGTAAGGCGGTTTTTTTATTCAAGCTTTTCGGAGAAAATTATGCTTAAAGCTCATTTAGTTGATCTTGCGGTTAAAACTATTTACCGCGCTCAAGAAACCAAAGAAAAAATCAAAAAAAATCTCAAAGCCGACGTTGTACAAGCCTACGTTAGCACTATTAAAGATGTTGCGGTATGGGCCATAGAAAACCATTTAAAATCTGAAACAAAAAATCAGAATAATTCGCCAAAAAATGATGCAAAATCTCAAAATACCCAAAACACTTCTGAACCAGTCAAAAGCCCAGCCCCAAAAACCGTTAAAAAAATTCGCAAGAGCTCCATACGCCCGGCCAACGAAATTATTTCAACTCGAGCCGAACAAATCATGCAACATTTAAAAAAATCTAAAGCAAAGATGGTCAAAAGTACGGAAGAGATTAACGGCAAAAAAAGCTTGGCCTATCTGGTATGGTCTTTAGGTCATGCAAAGCGCGCCAAAATAAAAAATGGTATTTCCATTCATGATGTAAGCGCCCTCTTGTACCGTGCAAGCAAAATTGAATTGTACCCCATCAATATTTCTAGGGTCGTTCACAGCAATCAGAATTTGCTTAAACAGGTGGGACAAGAAAAATCAACTAAGACGTATCTTTTAACTGAGCTTGGAGAAAAAACTTTCCAAGAAAAATTTCTCTAACAAACTGAAATTGCACTGAAAAATTTTTGAGCGCCAGCTATCTTTAGGAATTTTCTTTTTGATAGCTGCGCTCTTTTTTGCATTCAGATTTTAACCCACTGATATCATTATTTTTTTTCTTTTGTGCCAAACAGAAGCTCCGTTGTTAGGTAATCGTGTGGAGACTTCTTGATGGTAATGGCTTATGAAAACTGATCATATTATTACGATGCTCAAAAATAATCGCGACATGTGTATCGAAACTCTGCGAATTTATTTGGGAATTGGATTGATTTTAAAGGGCTTGCAGTTTCTTTTTAATCATCAGCTTGCCACCGAATATATGAACCGCTTATCTCTGCCTTTTTTCGACTTTTTATCCATCCACCTCATAGTAGTTATTCATTTGGCGGGCGGTTTTTTACTTGCTATCGGCCTGATTACCAGAATCGCAGCATTGATACAGGTGCCACTTTTATTTGGCGCGATTTTCTTCGTCCATATGCAGCAGGGCCTTTTTTCTAAGGAGCAAAGCCTAGAATTTGTTATCCTCGTCCTTTTTTTGCTACTGATATTTTCCGTCTACGGCGGGGGGCGACTATCGGTCGATTATTACCTCGAAAAAAGAAAGAAAAGAAAAATATCCTGAGCAAGCTGATTAAGTTCTATCTTTTGCCGCATGGTTCTGGCATCGGCGAGCCATATCGTTTAAGTAATCTTCCAAAAAATCAATCAGGTCTTCTTCAGCATTTTGCTTTCGTTTGCGTAGAGCAAAGTCTATACAATCAGAAAGCGACGGCCGCCCTCTTAAGCCATCAAGCGACCAATATCTCTGACGCCATAATTGACCAAACATAAGTAAAAGAGCTTCTTTTTCTTGATTATTTAGAAATGCTGTCAATATTTCACCCTCCTCATCACCTACAACACATGAGATTGTAGAAAATGAGGACGAGGCGAGCAAATTTTATGAAAACTTTGAGACTATTGATTCAAAAATTTCTAATTTACAAACTTAGAGACTGTTTTAAACTCTACCAAGCATAACCTAAGCTTATATCGTAGCCATAAGTAAATTCATAACGAGCAGAGTTAGCATACAGTTTTTTAGCTATGGAGTTTTTTTCTTTTAAGCGATTGGCAAGTCCATCCTCTACCTTTGGCTCATTTTTTAGGTGGAAGCCCATGCCGGCTGAAAGGGCAGTGCTTAGATAAAAACCATTATCCCAATACCAGCTGTATCCTGCAAGCAGCGTAGGCAAGAGGCTTATCCTGTTGCTATCTACAAGACTTCCCTGCTGAGCCGACAATTTAAATTTATTGATCGACACCTCGATACGGGGCTCGACAAAAAAGCCATCTACCAAACCATTCCTATTGAGCAAAAAACGCGCACCAAGTCCTCCGCCTCCAAAAAGCAAAGATGACTCATAGCTATCATGGGCAATCACCGCCATGGTTTTAAAAGACGAAAGCTTGGTCCAGTCGGTTCCAAAAAAGAATGGCAGCGTAATAGCAAGGTAATCCTTGAGCTTATAATGCAACGATCCGTTTAACGAAGCGTGAACGGCTGATACGGGATTTACTGAAAAAGTAAACTTTCTGGCTTTATTTTGAGCAAAACCAACAGTCGATAAGCTCATAAAAATAATTGCCGCAATGATTTTTTTTTGCATAATTCTCCTCGTGATAAAGATTAAAGATACGGATAGTTGATGCTCTTTTACCTGTCTAGTTAGTTAGGTAAGGAGACGAAATCAGAATGATAAAGAACACGCTTTTGGCGTTAAATAGGGAGAAAAATTTTTATGAAAACCCGTTTAATCATTGTTTGTTTCTTGGCTCTTTCCTTTTCGCTTTTAAGCGCAAAACCTTCCGATTATTCTTTTTCATTTAAAGATGATTTTTCTATTGAAATAACAAAGAATGAAAAATTTAAACTGCATTTAGTAGGACACAAAGACGAAGTACTCGCTGCTGCTTATGACCCAATTCGTAATCAGATAGTTTCGTACTCAAAAGATAACACAATTAATATCTGGGATAGTCGTAAGGGTAGATTACTAAAAAGCTTTAATACGACCCTCAGAGCTTCGCCCATTTCAGCTCATATTGATGCTAACAATTATGAAATAGTGATAAACACTTCAAGCCAACGATTCTTAGTACCCTTGGCAAGCTCTGATGTTAGACATCGGACTCATTATGTGACGGAAGATCAAATAGATATTTGTGGCCTTATTGAACTTGCTCTCCCTCTTTTTATCTATTCCCGTCTGTAACGGAAATGCCTATCGCTACTTGATCTTTGTCTATCATCATATCGATCTGAAGAACTGCTTTGGTCACGACTTCGACTAAAGCGGTTTTGAATATCCCTAATGTCATCTAAAAGATAGCGCGGTGCCTCTCTATACATCTCATCAAAAGAATTATTGAGATCAAAATAAATATCTGAAGTTAATCGATAAGATTCATCAGCGATTTTCTTTAATTGCTCAATATCGCTGTTGGACATGGCTATATTTGCATCCACCTGCCCTAAAATAATAGCTGCACTCAAATTGATTTTGCTTACCCACTGAAGCCGGCTTCGGTCAACAAGATCAGTGAGTCTGGCTCCCTGAGAATCTGACACCGCAGACATTTTACGAAAGAGTTTTGCTATTAAGTTTAAGCGATATGTTTCATTTTCTTGCAAAGGCTCATCGATACGTTCGGCACGCATCAAACTAAAAACAACTTCTGGAGAAATATCATCGATACACGTACTCCTATCATCGCGATTTGGCAGGGCTGTGAGCGGTGTCTGATAAGTTTTTTGTGGAGTAGGCACAACAGTGACCGTTCTTATGGGAATTCCTGCAAATTTTGCCATGAGCATGCTCGACTGCACAAAAAGCATAAAAAATGCGATAACTATCGATAAATTCATAACTATTTCCCTAAAAAATAATTCAGATTTAGCAAATATACTTCAGCATGACCTAACATCTGAAAGATAAATTTTCAGATTAAAAAAATTTCCCCTTCAGATTTTTTCTAAAACTGTCATAAGTCTTTGGTCTAACCTATTTTTGAGATCAACTTATGATTTTATCCGACCAAGCAATCAAAGAAGAAATAAGCAAGGGCAGCATTGTCATCGAACCATTTAGAGAGAACTGTCTAGGAACAAATAGCTATGATGTGCACTTAGCCAAAACTTTGGCACTCTATGATGTCACTGTGCTTGATGCCAAAAAAGCTAATCCCATCACTTATTTTGAAATTCCTGCTGAAGGATATGTCTTAACACCGGATAAACTCTATCTTGGCGTGACTGAGGAATATACCGAAACTCTTCATCATGTTCCTTTCTTAGAAGGAAAATCTAGCGTCGGGCGCCTTGGGATTGATATTCATGCCACTGCTGGCAAGGGTGATGTTGGTTTTAAAAATTATTGGACTTTGGAAATATCGGTAAAAATGCCCGTACGCGTCTATGCTGGCATGCCCATCGGACAAATAATTTATTTCGAAACCAAGGGCGCGGTCCTCACACCCTATGACCGCAAGGCAAGCGCCAAATATAACGAGAAAAGCCCCCTGCCAAAAGAATCGCAGATGTGGCGAAATTTCTGATCCTTTCAGCTTTTGGCTATAAGAGACTTTTTCGAAAATAATTTTTTGCCCAAGCTCCTAGCCATGCTGCGGCAAAAAATTTAAGCAGAGCGACAAAAGTCAGCTGTGGTACCAGTATCTAACAGTCGAGGCAAGGTAATTTGTGAACACCAAAGCCAATTAAATGAAAAGTATTTAACGAAGCCTTTTTGCTTATTGCTCTGTGATGAACAAAAAAAATTTCCTCAAAAATCATTTGCTTAATACTTGCAAAACAGTCTCCTAGATCAAATGAAATAAAGGATAGCCCAAGCAAAGTTGAACTAGATTTCTTCATAGTGGTAACTCCAAAATTTATGAAAGTAAAAATAAGCCCTCAGGGCAACTCAATGGTTTTAATATTGGAGTCAAGTAACTATGGTGCTGCACAGTAATTCTGTAGATCTGCTATAAAAAACTCACTGTTGTTGGTTTTTTGCTCACTTCTTCGCGAGTGGAGTACCTAAGGCAGTATTAAAAAAGGGAAGTCCATGTTCAAACGTGTACTAGTGGCCAACCGTGGCGAGATTGCCAGACGAATTATTCGCACCCTCACGAAGATGGGTATCGAGTCGGTAGCAATTTTTAGCGAGGCAGACAAAGACTGTGCCTATTTAAAAGAAGCCAACAAAAGCATCTGCATTGGACCGAGCATAGCTAAAGAAAGTTACCTTTGTGAGGATGCTATTTTGCAAGCGGCTCTACAGAATGAATGCGATGCGCTCCATCCTGGATTTGGATTTTTATCAGAGAATGCAATCTTTGCAGCGAGATGTGCTCAGCAAAAACTGAGTTTCATCGGACCATCTCCCCATCACCTATCCTTGATGGGAAATAAAGCAAAAGCGCGATCGGTTATGGCAGATCTAGGGGTACCAACACTTATTGGTTCTAAAGATATTTTGGAAAACTCAGAAGAGGCCTTAAGCAAAGCCTCTGAGTTGGGCTATCCGGTGCTTTTGAAAGCTCGCTCTGGCGGTGGCGGCAAAGGTATGCGTTTGGTCAATAACTTTCAAGAAATGCCCAATGCATTTATGGAAGCAAGCAGAGAAGCTCAGGCATCATTCAATGACGAAAAACTCTATGTAGAAAAATATATCAAGCAAGCTCGCCACATTGAGTTTCAAGTTTTATGTGATCACTTTGACAATGTGATGTGCCTTGGTGAACGCGAATGCTCAGTGCAAAGACGCAATCAAAAATTATTAGAGGAAACTCCCGCCAATGGCCTGAGTGAAGAACTTAGAAAAAGCATCATAGATATTATCACCGTTGCACTCAAAAAAATCGGCTACCATAATGCTGGAACATTGGAATTTTTACTAAGCGATGATGGCCGCCTTTATTTTATGGAAATGAATACACGCATTCAGGTGGAGCATGGCATCAGCGAACTTGTCACAGGTATTGATATTGTTGAATGGCAAGTGCGCATTGCTGCTAATGAAATGATTACATTAAAGCAAGATGAAATTAATTTTCATGGTCATGCAATCGAGTGTCGTATCAATTCTGAAGATCCTGCTCATGATTTTGCTCCTAGTCCAGGAAAAATCACCCACCTTCACCTACCTCCATCAAATTTTACAGGCCCTGTGCGTATCGACACCTATGTGATTGATAATTTTAATATCGTGCCCTTTTATGATTCAATGTTAGCCAAGGTCCTCACTCATGGAGCAACACGAGAAGAAGCCCTTGCTTTGATGGAAAAAACTCTTGATGAAATCTCGATTCAAGGCATAAAAACCACCATCGACTTTCATAAAGCCATTTTGGCAAACAACGATTTTAGAAAAGGCAGCTACGACTGCAGCTTTATCGAAAAAAATATTTCTAGCCTCTTATCAAAATTCTAGGAGCGTGTGATGGCCAAACTTTTTTTTCATCCTCTCGGTAGCGCCATAGATGTAGAAGATCAAAGCTTTCAAGAAAACTGCAAAGACATGGCCTCGCTTGAAGAAACACTTACTCAAAAGCGTATCTCTGTGAAAAACGGTTGGGGAAAAAAATATCAGGAACGCGTTCAAGCAAAAAATAAACTCACCGCCTATCAACGGCTTGAATCACTGTGCGATGCTAAGGAAAAAATTCTTTTCATCAATAGTTTTGTCAATGATGGAATTATGTTTGGTGAGGGTTCACAACAAAAAACCTGTCCTAATGCGGGAGTGCTCACTGCATTTGTACAGATTCATGACCGCTGGACCATAGTCATTGCCAATGACAACACCGTTGCATCTGGCGCATGGTGGCCAAAAACGCCTGAAAAAATCATCCGCGCTCAGGAAATTGCCTTAAAACTTAGCCTGCCCGTAATTTATTTGGTTGATTGCTCCGGACTTTTTTTACCAGAACAAAGCAAAAGCTTTCCAGGAAAAACCGGGGCTGGTCATATTTTTAAAATGAATAGCCTCCTTAGTAATCAAGGGATCCCGCAGATAGCGGGAGTCTGCGGTGATTGTATTGCTGGAGGCGGATATATGCCTATCATATCTGATCGCGTCTACATGACTGAGCAGGCATACATGGTGATTGCTGGTGCAGCCCTTATCCGCGGGGCTAAAAGCCAACACCTAAGTTCTCATGATATCGGCGGTCCTCATGTGCACGTACATATTTCCAACTGTGCCGATGAAAGAGTGCCTGATGATCACACCATGCTGATAAAAATTCGTGAAGAGATAAGAAAACTTCCAAGCAGTGCAAATACGTACTATAGAAGTGATAGTTCAAGTGAACCACCTAAATATGCAACAAAGGAAATCGCTGGCATTCTGCCAATATCACCCAAAAAAAGTTATGACATCAGACAGGTGATTGCTCGCCTCATCGATGACAGTCTCTTTTGGGAATTTGATAAAGAAAAAGGCCAAGAGGTGGTATGTGGCATTGCAAAAGTATCTGGACTTTTTGTTGGTTTTTTAGCCAATTCTCAAGAATTATTTGCTCACCCCGAAAAATTTGGCCAACAACGTCCTGGGGGAATTTTATATCGTGACGGAGTAAAAAAATTATCCCGTTTTTGTCGTGTACTCAATGATGATGGTATTCCCATGGTGTGGCTACAAGATGTTTCAGGTTTTGATGTTGGAGCAGAAGCTGAAAAGCAAGGACTGCTCAGCTACGGATCGAGCTTGATCTATGCCAACTCAACCCATAACACTCCCATGATGACTGTCTTACTAAGAAAAGCTTCGGGTGCTGGCTATTACGCCATGGCCGGTATGCCTTATGATCCTGTATTACAAATCAGCACTCCATGCTCTAGGCTTGCGGTCATGGAAGGACAAACTTTAGCGATTGGCGCATTCAATACCAAGCTCGATGATAATTTTGCCATTATGAGCAAAGATCCTGAAGAACGAAAACAGATCGAAGCAGGTATGAACCAGGTAATCGAACGCATCGAAAGGGATATGGATCCTTACAAAGCCGCACTTAATCTCGATACCGATGAAGTGGTAGCAGTTGGAGAAATCCGCCGCTATTTGGAATGCTTTGTCGAATGCACATACCAAAATATTGGCAAGAGAAGAATAAAAAATTCTCGCATTTGGTCATTACACGATATGGATCAGTAGAATTTTGTAAACAGTTTCCAAAGGTGAGCAATGTCTAGAAAATTAGTATGTCCTATTGAGATTGTCGATGATCACATAAAAATTTTAAGCCCACGCATCGGAATTTTCAAAGCACAAAAAAAAAATGAAAATAAAATAAGCGGTGGGGAAATTTTTGGCCAACTCTTTATCCTAGGGCAGAATTACTCTCTCGTTTTGCCACCACAGCTTTCAGGCCGAATAAAAAGCTTCTCGTCCAATGAAAATATCTTTGATGTGGCTTTCAAAGATGAAATTATGACTGTCCTTGCTGAAAATTTAACCACATCACAAAAAAAAGAATCGAGTCAACATACCCATGACTCCTACATCAAAGCAAGCATGGATGGGCTTTTCTATATTTCTCCTTCTCCTCAAAGTCCGCCCTTTGTAAAAATAGGTGATGAAATAAAACCAGGCCAAACGATAGGTCTTATAGAAGTGATGAAAAGTTTTTATCCTATGAAATATCAAGGCAACACCAGCGTTTGCTTGGTAGATATCTTAATCGAAAATGCCACACCCATAAGCTGTGGCATAAAAATTTATAGAGTCAAATAACAAAAAAACTTGATACCCTTAATACATTTAATCAAGTTTTTCTAAGCTAAGGAAGCGACCTCTAACAATATCTAAAAATACTCGAGTAACTTCATTGTCCTTATCAAGAACATCGATTGCATATGCGGGCTCATCATCTTTTAAAGTAAGCTCAATGGATTTTACTGAATCGCTGTTGGAAACTTTATCAAGCGCATTTTTTTTTGCTTGTTCTTCATTGAAATTAATTTTTAGCTCTGGATAGCTAATATTCATGCTTGCACTCGAATGATTATCTTCGATTCTTGTAAGTTCAACCTTTCCAAAACTATCCGGTATAAGCTCAGCTGAAAAATTTCCTACATCTTTGCAATAGTATCGTTGAAACTGTCGAGGATGATCACCCAATATATAATTTCCTATTTTCAGACAGTTATTTAATTGACCGCGGATACGGGGAAAATTCTCTCCGACAGCTAGTACTTCGGCTTTTTCTTGATCACTTCCGTTAAAAGAGACTGCAAATTCTTCTCCCACCTTCGGGGCGCCAGGTATGAAAATGCCAGCTTTTGCGTTGTTTTCTTCGGCAAACCATTCTCTACCCCGGCTTTTTAAATAGCCTCCAAAAATATTAAGCTCCTGTTGGCCCAAATGCCAGACATTGCCACTTTCATCCTGCGCAAACCAATCCTTAGCATCGCTTACTAAGCTTCCATCGTGCCATTCTCTGCTCCAGGTAGCAAAAGCTTCGACCCCGGCAATTTCTCTTTTTTGGTCTGTAGCAAGAATCTCCTTATGAATTTTTACGCCATCAGCACTAACACCATCGTAGAAATATTTACGTCCTGGGCTCAGACTAAAAAAGGGATTGCTTACATCTGAAATAAAATTATCAGGTTGAAACTCTGGAGATGTTTTTTCTTCTTTGATTTGTTTGTTATCGATTTCTGAATTTTCTGCCCACTCTGCTGTTCTTCCTGCAAGCTCTATATTTTTAGCTTCTTGACAACCTGCATTGAAAATTAATAGCAGCACATAAAATTGTGATTGCTTCAAAATATCCCCCCAAAATTAAAAGCACCATCACCATTTTAGAAAGGCTTTGAAACTTAGCAAAAAATATGCAAAAAACCAAAAGAAGGTCTGGGATATTTGAGATTGTTTTGCAAACGGTGAGCTATATTTTTGTTTAAATTTTTGGCTTCCTAAAGTGCACTGCAAAGCAAAACACTCTTTTAGAGCCACGTAAAAATATTTTTCATGACTTAGAGACTGTTTTAAACAGCTTTTACACTTGATAAAGTCCTGCTCCCCAAACGAAGCCTGCTCCAATGGCAAGCATAAGAATCAAATCACCCTCATTAATTTTATGAGCTCGATTTGCTTCATCATAAGCAAGCAACAACGAAGCAGCTGAAGTATTGGCGCATTTATCAAGATTGATTAAAAAGCGTTCCATGGGCAGCTCCATCCGCTTAGCGATGGCTTCAATAATTCGTAAGTTTGCCTGATGAGGTACCGCAAAACTGATGTCGGAGTTTTTTACATTATTTTGAGATAATAGTTTATCGATAGCATCGCACAGGGCGCGAACAGCAAATTTGAACGTCTCTTGCCCTTTCATATGAATTTTATGAGATCGTTCTTTGATAACTGCCTCGTCTACTGGGTTGAGACTGCCTCCACTGGGAATCCAAATATTTTTTTGCTGGCTTCCATCTGAATACAAATCTATATCGATAAAACCACTTTTTTTGGTGCTTCGGCTTAAAACCGCGGCCGATGCACCATCACCAAATAAAACAGCCGTATTACGATCACGCCAGTCTACAAGACAGGATAGGGTTTCTGATGTCACTAATAAAATATTTTTATAGATTCCGCTTTTAATAAATGCATGTGCAATATTGAGCCCATAAATGGATCCCGCGCAAGCTGCACTTATATCAAAAGCGGCAGCATGGTGAGCCCCTAATTTTTCCTGAATCAAACAAGCCGCCGATGGTAATCGATAATCAGCTGTGCACGTGCCCACAATGATTAAGTCTAAATCTGTTGGCAAAACCCCTGCCATATCTAAAGCTTTTTTGGCTGCATTGGTGCCCATTTGAGAGCAACTTTCACTTGCAATATCAGCGCAGTGTCGCTGCTTAATACCTGTCCTTGAGCTAATCCACTCATCCGAAGTATCGAGCGTTTTTGATAAGTCAGTATTGGTAATAATTTTTTTTGGTAAATAAGAGCCTGTGCCAACTATTTCTGAGAACATGAACACCTTCAAACAAAACTTTAAACCAAAAGATTTGCTCACAATAAAAAAAGACAAGAGAAAAATATGTCAGTATCGAGCCTTTTACCCATCGCTTTATCGCTATGTGAGGGCCTCGACTGTTAGCAAATACAAGCTGCCATCAATGCAATGAACAAATCTTCAGGATAGTCATCAAAAATTTTGCTACATGAAAAAACGCGACAGGCAAAGAGAGTTGCCGGCCGCGTTTTTAGGCTTAGATGTGACGTGGGTTTTAGAAACCGCCCATTCCGCCCATTCCGCCCATTCCTCCCATGCCGCCCATTCCGCCGGCAGGAGCTGCGTGAGCTTCCTTCTTATCTGCTTTCTCAGCTACCATGGCTTCAGTTGTCAACAATAGAGAAGCGATGGAAACAGCATTTTGCAAAGCTGTGCGAGTTACTTTGGTTGGATCCAAAATACCTGCGCTGAGCAAATCTTCATATGTTTCTGTTGCAGCATTAAAACCAAAAGCACCAGTATTTTCGCATACTTTGTTAAGCACAATTGAGCCTTCGTGGCCTGCGTTCATAGCAATCATGCGCAATGGCTCTTCAATAGCACGACGCAAAAGCTCAATACCGAATTTTTCTTCTGCATCAACGGAAACTTGATCAAGAGCTGTACGAGCACGAACCAAAGCGATACCACCACCAGGAACGATACCTTCTTCGACTGCTGCACGAGTTGCATGCAATGCATCTTCCACGCGTGCTTTTTTCTCTTTCATTTCGACTTCAGTAGCAGCACCAACTCGAATCACTGCAACACCGCCAGCCATTTTAGCCAAGCGTTCTTGCAATTTTTCACGATCATAATCGGAGGTTGTATCTTCGATTTGAGCGCGAACTTGCTTAATGCGAGCAGCGATTGCCTCTTTGGAACCTGCGCCATCAACGATAGTTGTATTATCTTTATCAACCGTTACATTCTTAGCTGTACCAAGATCAGCAACAGTAACGCTGTCAAGTTTACGTCCCATATCTTCAGAGATAAAGGTTGCTCCAGTCAGGGTAGCAATGTCTTCCAGCATAGCTTTTCTGCGATCACCAAAACCAGGAGCTTTTACCGCACAAATGTTAAGCGTGCCGCGCAGTTTATTGACTACCAAAGTTGCCAAAGCTTCGCCTTCAACATCTTCAGCAATGATCAACAACGGTTTAGAGGATTTAGCTACTTGCTCCAACAATGGCAGCATATCTTTAAGATTTGAAACTTTCTTTTCAAATACCAAGATAAAAGGATCGCTCAAAACAGCTTCCATACGCTCAGGGTTGGTTACAAAATATGGAGAGAGGTAACCGCGGTCGAATTGCATACCCTCTACTACTTCCAATGAAGTTTCAAGTCCTTTTGCTTCTTCAACGGTGATAACTCCTTCTTTGCCTACTTTTTCCATTGCTTCAGCAATAATTTCACCAATGGTGCTATCGCCATTGGCTGAAATTTTACCAACTTGAGCAATTTCTTTATGATCTTTGATTGGCTTGGAGATATTTCTCAACTCAGCAACCATAGCAGCAGTACCTTTATCAAGGCCACGCTTAATACCCATTGGGTTATGGCCAGCCGCTACAAGCTTGGCACCTTCCTTGCACACTGCTTGAGCAAGTACGGTAGCTGTGGTTGTACCATCACCAGCACAATCGGAAGTCTTTGATGCAACTTCCTTCACCATCTGGGCGCCCATATTTTCAAACTTGCAATCAAGTTCAATTTCTTTCGCAACGGTCACGCCGTCTTTAGTAATAGTCGGAGCACCCCAGCTTTTTTCGATCACAACATTTCGACCTTTAGGTCCCAAAGTCACCTTTACAGCATTAGCGAGTTTATTTACTCCGTTAAGCAATTTTTCACGTGCATTAACATCAAATAAAATTTCTTTTGCAGCCATTCTTTACCTCGTTTTTTTCAAAAATAGTTAAGCCAAAATTCCTAAAATATCGTCTTCTCTCAAAAGCAAAAAGCTCATGCCTTCGAGTTTTACTTCAGTTTCAGCATATTTAGCGAAAAGTACGCGATCACCAACTTGTACTGTCATAGCTTTCACTTGGCCGTTATCAAAACTGCGACCTGGTCCGCACGCTACAACTTCACCTTCAAGAGGCTTTTCTTTGGCGCTGTCGGGAATAATAATGCCACCTTTAGTTTTTTCTTCACTGTCGATTCTTTTTACCAGTACACGATCACTAAGAGGTTTAAGTTTAATTGCCATAAAAACTCCTTAATCAATAAAACGTTGAGCAGCGCTAGGTCCGCTCGATCAAAAAACGGTTTCATTTATAAAGACCGTTTGGTGGATCGCAGGATCCGCCGCGCCTTAGGGTAGTCGCATGAGTAAGTCGGTCAAGGGACAAATTCAGGAGAAAAATTTTGCCTCAAATAAAAAACTAGCACGCTCATCAAATGATTATTAGGATTAAAAGAGCCCTTCTTTCATTTTAGGTTGCAATATCAAATTGTTACCATAACCTGCGGGAGTATTAAGACATGCTCGTTACAGCCTACAGCATGCAAGCATATTTTAGAGAAGCATTAGAAGCTGCTATTCGTAATTCCAATACCCAAATGACGGAATCTGCCCAGGCTTATATTGTCCATTTACTTAATGAATTTTGCCGTTCTGAGGTCGTTTTTGCAGGAACAGACTATGGCGCTAAACCAAACATGGCCCAACTTTTAGAACGAGCGCTTTTAGCTCAAGATGGCGAAGCACAAAGAATATTTCGCCATTTGGGCGATACCTCACTGTATTTATTAGGTTTTTTTCAAGAATCCACCGTGCAGCGCATTGTATCTCAAAGCTATTATCGGGATATGGGATCTCAGGCCTATCTACACGCTTCAACGATGGCCAAAGCTCACTCAGCACATACCGCTGCCCTATTCTATGAATTGTCCGAAAGATTCGATGACATAGTAAAGGTCGTTGAAATTATATCTCGTTACAATAAAAATTCCGAAGAAAATTAAGCCATTTGATACTTAAAGGCTCAAGCTTAAGATCTAAAAGCATATTTATCGTTCCAGGTACGTTGCTATCGGCCGCGCTTCTGCTATATGTGGAGCGCGGCTAGGCCTTGTGTAGTGAATGTATCAAATAAATCATAGGCTTGGTGTTAAACTTGGATTTAAGGAGAATGACAATGGCATCACGAGAGCATATGCGTGAATACGAGACAATCTACGTAATGCGCCCAGAGCTCGACGACAGCGCGGCTAAAGATTTCATGCTGGGCAAAAAAGAGCTTATTGAAAAACTTGGTGGAAAGAATTTAAAAGTGACTGCCATGGGCCGCAAAAAATTGGCATGGGAATGTCAAAAGCAGACTCGCGGTATTTATGTACATCACCACTTTCTTGGTAAACCAGGCATTGTGAAAGATTTTGATTTGGCCCTAAGCCTCGATGACAATGTCCTTATTCGCCATAGTGTTGTTTTAAAAAGTGACGTAGATCCTTCACTTGCCAAAGTTGAAGAAGATGTTTTGACTCCTCCGGTATTTAAGGAAAAACGTGAGTTTTCAGATCGTCGCCCTGGCCGATTTAATAGTGAGTATGAAGGTCGCAGAGGACGTGATTACGATTCAGACAATTATGATGATTCATCTTCTGATGATGATGATGATAACTAAAAATTTAATTTTTTTGCGGCGTTTTTAAATTGTATTGAAGTAAAAAAAGCGCTGTGGAGGCAATAATGGCAAGTAGAGTTCAAGCAATTTTGGCGCGTGATGTGGCTAATCTTGGGTGTGTGGGCGACATTGTAAAGGTAGCGCCAGGATATTTAAGAAATTGGTTATTGCCTCAACGTTTGGCAATGCCAGTAACCAAATCCCGTTTGGTACAGTTCGAACATCAGAAAAGAATTATCATGCATCAGTTAGCAAAACTGAAGGCCAATTCAGAAAATATTCGTGATCGCATTGAAGTTCAAAAGTTCACTATTGAAGTAAAAGCTGGTGAGCAGGGTAAACTCTTTGGTTCAGTGGGTGCTCGTGATATTGAAGCAAGCCTCAAAGAGCATGGCTTCGACGTTGATCATCGCAATATCAAGTTGGAAAACGGCCCCTTAAAGACTATTGGTCTTCACGAAGTGCCAGTACGTCTTGAAGGCGATGTAATGGCTAAGATAAAAGTCATTCTTGCTGCTATTGAGGAGCCTAAGCCCGCCGCCTCTGATGAAGAAGGCGAAGAAGTCAGCCCTCAGCAAGAATCTGCAAATGATGATTCTCAGGAAGCAGCTTCGAGCGAAGAATAGTACATTGGCTTCTCTGTTAAAAAATCCCCATGTTTTATCTTCATAGAAAAACATGGGTTTTTTTGTGCAGATCGGCAAAACCTATTTCAAAATAGTTAAATATAATCATGCCTTGTCGCTAAAAAAAATATTTTGCCCACTATCACTTGTGATCCACGCGAAGACAGGGATCCAGTAAAAACTGTTAAGTAGCATAAGTCATTGCATTGAGGATTATTTTCTTCAATGTTAAAAAAGCATCACTAATGGCACTAAGAGAATAAGTATGGTTCTCTATCTCGCTTCTCGCCTGCGCGAGGATAACAATTAATGCAAGCTAAAATCGCTCAAACCTAAGAGCGTATCTAAAAAACAATTTTATATGACTTATGCTTGGATACTTATGAATGTCTGATGTACTGCGCACGTGCTCTCTTAGAAAGAGTGGCAAACTTGAACTTTTTAAATACGTTCTAAAAAATTATCATTTCTCTTTATTAATCATTGCGAAAAAGAGACAAAAAAGCATCCTGAATTATTTTTCAAGCATTCCTTTAACTGTCTTGTTTTTTCTTTCTTGCTTTTATCACTTGAGGATTTCTAGCTATGGCCAAACTATTCCTAGGAACTTCCCTGTTAATGGTAGAACCACCAGCGATATAGGAATTTTCTCCAATTGCCAGCGGAGCAATCAAGGTAGTGTTGGATCCGATAAAGCTCTTATTGCCTATGACAGTTCGATGTTTATCCTTGCCGTCATAATTGCATGTGATCGATCCCGCTCCAATATTACAATTTTCACCGATATCAGCATCCCCAATGTATGAAAGATGCCCTGCTTTTACCCCTTGCTTTAAACGAGAGCGCTTGATCTCAACAAAGTTACCTACCTTAACGTTTTTTTCCAGGCGAGCTTCCGGTCGCAAACGGGCAAAAGGACCGAGCTCAACACTCTCACCAACGTAGGCCTGTTCACAGCACGTATAAGGGTAAAGATGAGCATGAGCTTCGATCAGTGTATCTTTGACAACGCAACCGTTTTCAATAATGACCTGCTCACCCACGTGAGTTTCGCCCCGCAGGTGTACTCCAGGATAAACAATCACATCTTTGGCAAAACTGACGCTATCTTCGACATAGGTCGTATGAGCATCAATGAAGGTCACACCCTTGTGCATCCAATACTCAAGCAAACGGCGATTGAGTACCTGTTGAGCAAAGGCTAACTGAATGCGGTCATTGACGCCATGCATTTCTTCAAAGGGTATTTCAATGCTTTCGATAGGTGCATTTTGCGGATTATTTTTTATACTGAGCGCTACCAGATCGGTAAGGCAATACTCACCTTTAATATTATTGTTTTTTACAGCGCCAATATTTTTGTGAAGAAAATCATAAGAAAAAACATAGACACCCACATTTACTTCATTAATTTTCTTCTCTTCGCACGATGCAGCATATTCCTCTACGATTGCACATAACTCATGGGATTCGTTGCGAACAATGCGACCATAACCCGTTGGTTTAGGCGCCTGTGCAGTAAAAAGTGCCAAAGGCGCATGACCCATCTCTTGGAGATTTATCAGTTTTAGTAATGATTCTTTGCGAAGAAGCGGAGTATCACCATAAAGCACCAACACGCTTGAACAATTTTCATCCAAGGCTTCCATCGCGGCTCTAACAGCACCACCCGTACCATTTGGACTTTCCTGATACACAAACTGTATAGAATCATGAAAGTGAGAGCGAAACACCGCTTCTACATCTTTGGCAAGATGGCTGAGCACTACAATAGGTTTTAGGGACGTGGTTTCTAAAGCATTTTTGATCGACCAATAGCCAAGAGGACGGCCACAAATTTCATGCACCATTTTGCTTCGAGAACTATTCATTCTTGTGCCAACGCCGGCACATAAAATGATGCTTGCTACGCTCATGCTCATATCCTTTTTACCAGTAAATCAGAGAGACTTTTTTGAATATATTTTTTAGAAATTATTCATCTTTTTCTTTCAGAACAGTCCCGTGGCCACCATAGCAGTGTGGCCAAAAAATGCAGCTCCCTGCTCAGCACATTAATTAAGAAATAAATTTAATTTTATTTGTTATAGCTTGATAAAACATGAGCGTGCGAGAAGACTATGACAACTTATGAAGTAAATTTTGATTGTTTGGCTGGCCCAACCCACCATTTTGGCGGACTGAGTCTGGGAAACCTTGCATCGTATAAAAATAAGTCTCGTTCGTCCAACCCGCGCGCTGCGGCTTTGCAGGGATTAAATAAAATGAAATTCCTGAGCGATCGTGGATTTAAACAAGCCATTTTGCCCCCTCACCCTCGACCACATTTTTTAAGTTTGAAAAAACTTGGATTCAATGGAAATGCTCAACAGATATGCGAGAAAGCTTTAAAAAATATTCCAGCTTTATTCTCCAAGCTGAGTTCCTCATCTTTTATGTGGGCAGCCAATGCTGCTACTTTCTCACCCAGTATAGACTCCCAAGACAACAAAGCTCACATCACCCCTGCCAATCTCATCACTATGTTCCACCGCAGCATCGAGGCAGATTTCAGTCAGCAATTATTCCAACAAATATTTTCTGACAAAAATAAATTCGTCGTTCATGCGCCATTGCCAGCACATGATATTTTTAGTGATGAAGGAGCAGCTAACCATAACCGCTTATGTCCAAACCATGGCCATAAGGGAATACAGATTTTTGTCTGGAGCAAAGTTGCAGATTCATCCTCGCAAAAAAGTAAAATATTCCCTGCACGCCAATCGCAGTTGGCATGTGATGCTCTAGCACGCCTCCATCTACTTCAGCAGGATTTTGTTATCAAATTAGAGCAAAACCCATTTGCCATTGACAATGGTGCCTTTCATAACGATGTAGTTGCGGTGACTAATGAGTCTGTTTTTTTGCTTCACGAGTACGCAGTGCTCGATCAAGAACAAAAACTCAAACAACTGTTACTGCATTATGAAACTACCTATGGCAAAAAAATTTGTATCATCGAAGTATCCAACCAAGAATTGCCAATAAAAGATGCCGTAAGCTCTTACCTATTTAATTCGCAATTACTGAGCAAGCCCGATGGTAATATGTTACTTTTTGCTCCCACCGATTGCCAGAGCAACGTGCATGCTAAACAAGCCATCAAAAATATTATCGATGCTAAAAATCCAATAAATGAATGTGCTTTCTTTGATGTATCTCAAAGTATGGCCAATGGTGGTGGACCCGCATGTTTGCGCTTGCGTATAGCTTTGAGGCAGGATGAAATCAATGCGCTCCACCCAGGAATTATCTTTAACGATCGTTTGTGTGCACAGCTCGAAAGCATCATTGAAAGATATTACCCTACAGAATTTATTCTAGAAGATTTGCTCGACAAAAATTTTTTGCTCGATTGCAATTACGCCTTAGAAGAAATCTATAAAACTTTGGATCTTAAAATTTTAGAAAATTTTTTAGGCTAATCTTTATAGAAAATTTTATTTTTTTGATTATTTCTACTTCATGATTAAGCGGCAAAAAAACGTATACTTCTCAGGGTTCTTGTCTCGCAGAAATCGCTAAAAATTAGTCAAAATTTCGGATCACATAAGCTGAAAAATAACCATTAAATCAATATCTAAATTTGATGAATTAATTTTATTTGAGTATGCTTATGAACCGCTTACTTTCATTATTTTTCTCTACAATTTTAGTAGTTTTTTCAGCAAGTTCCCTCAACTCGCAAAGCTTCTCAACGGCGGATGCGCAAAAATTGATACTTGTTGAACGTCATGCTGACTTTTACTGGGGGCAATCCTGGGTGGGTTCTGCACTAAACTTTGTACAAAACGGAGCAAAATACACCTATCACTTGGGAAACTACACAGTCGATATCAGCAAACGGACCTATGAATCCATCAAATCACTGCCGGGTACTTTTAGCAAAGATGATTTCAACGGCTTAGCTGGTGAAATTTATTCTCTGGTCGCAGATCAGGTCGCTGACCATGCCATTGATGTTTTGCTTGGAACTTTCGTCAGCACATTGACAGGTCTTGACCCAGCTGGAGCGGGCCTTGTTCTTGATGAAGCTGCTAAATTTCTAGCAGGTGAGCTAGCAGACAAAATGGGCGTTAAAGAGTTGCCAGCAAATGTTTCAACCAAGCTTTACAAATTTGTTAAGAGCTACAAAAAATAAAAAATCACGCAATGTGGCGGAGCAGACACATGCGTGATGCTGGCTAAAATAAGATTTTGTCATCAATCATTTCTTGGCATTGATCTTCACATCGCTCTAAAACTTGTGATACCTGCTCCAGCTCATTTGCGTTTTCTTTTTGCTCTAAAATAATCTTTCGCAAAAAATTTTCGAATGCAACTTCTGATTTCTGCTCACTAGCTGCAAAACAAGCTTCCATATATTCACGGTTTGAGGGGAAGGCAACTGCATCAATACCTGAGCCCATCAAAATAATATTCATTATGGCTCTAGCAGTTCTTCCATTGCCATCTTTAAATGGATGTAAATTGACGAACTCCACGTGAAAATATGCTGCCGCATGAATTGGATCCTGTTTAAGTTTGGTTAAAACTTTTTTCCTTAACTTAGAGATTTTCTTACTAAAATCTTCTTGTGAAAGGGTTGGGATATAGAAAAAATTCTTCTTTAAAAAGTCAAATTCATGACTACGATTGCTCATCATCACGAGCTCGAATGATAGCCCTATTTTTTCTTCAATACTTAGTTTTTCTATGTCTTTAAGATTTTTTTGGGTGACTTGGGGATAAGCTTTTTTCATTTCAGCAACGATATTATCTACAGTCTTCATAAAGTTATAGAACGATTGTAAATTTTCTGGCTGATGAGCCTTAAGATAGCTTTCCCACTCGCCATACTTACTTGGAAATTCAAAATTAAGTCTAATAATCTCCGTACCATCTTTAAAGTTTCTAAATTCACTTAAATAGCCTTGCCCAAGAAAATAAGTATGGATGAACTTTATATTTTTTTCAAAATCAGCTGCTCCTTCTGCTAATAGTTTATCAATTGGATTATTTTCCAAGCTAAAAAATTCTTCTAAGATGAAGTTCCAAGCTAAATCAGATAATTCTCGATCGAACACACTACTTTCTTCTTGAGGGGCATCAAATTCCCAAGTCCTCTTATATTCCTGAGAAGGGAAGCATAAAATATCACCATTTTCGTTAGCCTTCATAAAATTTTTTTCATAACAATCGCTCATGAGACTTTCCATTCCACCTTTAAGCGATTTGATCTTGCCTGAGTAAATTCCAGGATGAACAAATCCTTGCACGAAAGAGAAAATCTCTCCTTTAGGAGTTAGTTTTTGATACTTAACGCAAGGAACCTCCGAAAGTTGAGCAACTCCGTAAGGAGCCGGAAGCTGACGATTAAGCCTAACTGTTTTTTTGGGAATCGCTCCAGGCATTTGGGTCGTGTCTGGTGCTAAAGACCAATATACAAGCGAAACAGTTAAAGCGAGTACAGCAACCCCAGCTGCATTTTTACAAGTGAGCTGATTAAAGAGGAGATTTGTTTCACTGTGTCCTGTCCTAGCAGGCTTTCTTTTATAATTATGTGCTTGCTGTTGCTGGGTTTGATAATTATTTGCTGCCCAATCTCTACTTTTCCTTCCTCTAGCAGCGTGAGAAGAGCTCGCAATAAAAATTACTAAAAATACAAAAGTAAAATTCTTTTTAATGGTTGCTGAGTACATATTTAAACAATCCCTTTCAAAGAAAATATTTAGAAGAAGTTAAATAGCGTCAAAAAAAATCTTTTCGCCATAATTAGTCCGCTTAGTATAAACGGAGAAAATTAGAGAAGGCCAATGTTTACAAGAAAATTAATCAATCCCTTCTCCACTCTAAGAAAAATCTCATTGAATTAGTAATGAATCAATTTTACCAAGCTGATACTTCTAACTCTTTTTGAGAATTTTTATGCTGTGATTAATAAAACAAATAAATTTATCAATATCGTTGCTCAAATTATTTTTTATTTATCACCGACTCACGAGATAAAAAGCCTTGGAAAATATTTAGCAAAAATAACCTGAGCACGAGTGTTCTCTTGAGTATTTTTCTCACTCAAGGAATTAATTTAACTGTTTTTTACTGTTGTGTTCATCTGTGAGTAAAAATTTTAACAAAGCCTTTTCTATGCTCTTTTTTTTAAAATTGATTTAACTTTATTTTTTGCCCCAAAGTTATCTTGCCCTCCATAAAACAATGGCACGTTCATTGAGGGGGACTAACTATGATTGGCTTGCGCATTGGCGCCATATTTTTTTATTTTATTTCTCAAAGCTCGCATATTTTTGCTACTACTTACTCGATTAGAGAAAAATTAAATAATTTTATTGTCGATACACAATATATTGATGAAACAAGCGATAGGAAAAATGGCACATGGCCAATTGAGGTAAGAGGACGAGAAAACACATCACTGATATTTTTAGAGGCTGATATATTTTTTCCCTTGCAAACTTCTTTATCACTCTTAAGAACTCAACAATTTTACCCTGTAAAAAATTTATCAAACATAAATGCCCATCTTTACAGGCAGACACAAAACTACTTTCAAGACACTTTTTTTTCTAGCAGAACTTTTGGCAGCATCGCCTTTTGGCCTCTCATGGAAATTGAGCCACAAAAATTTATTCATAACTTTGGTAGCGATAAAAAAATTCTCGAAAGTTTCGATAACCTGAACATACTCAACGATATAGACACGAGCTCTCGCTACTTTTTATGGCTAAGCAATCAAAATAGATCGCATCCCTTTATAGATGCATTTTTAACAACAAGTTCAAATAATATTGATCAAAATAATGGCGCTTATAAAACATGGATACACAATAAAAACAAAAAAAATCTCCCCAATAATACCGACTGTGTCGTCAATCTCAATGTAGTTTCTGCGCTAAAAAGTTATGAGCGTTTAGCAAATATTCAACTTCCAAAAAAAAATAAAATAGCCAATGAAAGTGCTTGTCTCGCAATCAACCGAATGCTCAATCAAAAAAATCTTTTATCTTGTTCACATTACTATGATCGATTAACAGAGCTGATTTTGGCTTACGCCCTTGCCTATAAAGAAGCTCCTAAGTGCCTGAATGATTCCCTGGCAATCATGCAAAAAGCTTTATTAGAAGAAGCCATTCGAGTTATCAATGATAAAAACAGCCAGACAGATGAGCTCTCTGAAATAATTATTTCCCTCGCTCACCTTCCACCTTCAAAAGCAATGAGCCTTGAACATCACTACGCTATGAGCGAAATTTTGCGTGAGCAGCTAAAAGTGAAGCTTATTCAAGATGAAGAGGCTGCATATGCCAAGGCTTCGAGCGCTTTTATTGGTGCATTTTCCAAAGAAACTTTTGATTGGTATTCAAAAGCATACAGCAGTGCACTTGCATTAGAAGCTTTGAGCACTCCTCAAAACTAACCTTAGAGCGTAACCAAAAATTCCAATCTCCCCTGTTTTCTGCTTCGGTTTCGTGCTTGGAGCTCGTATCGCATTGTTGATATACAAGGGGAGTGGAATTTTTGGTTCTTTGTTTCTTATGAATCTAACGCCAGCGGGCTTTTCAATGTCATTAATAAAATTACCAAGAATTATTTTTTTAAATCTTTTTGCTTAGGAACTATATTTGGCGTTTCCATTTTAGAAGAGTAGCGAATAAGCCCTTGCTGCTCTTCAATTAACTCTGACATCAAGTTTTCATCCTGACAAAGCAGAACTGATTCGGTCCACGTAGTTGCCGATGAATCAAAGTTAAAACTTCCAATTGATGCGGCTATACCATCGAAATTCCATATTTTGCCGTGAGTCCAATGCGGATAAATATAGATGTTAAAACCACTCATATTGACCGAGTCAAATAATGCTTTGGCCGTCGATATTGCAGTTTTTTTACCAAGAGGATTGTAGCCAAAAGATTCTTGCATGGACTTAAGTATGTTAAAGGGTCCTGAACTGGGTAAAATTGTCGAATCAACAAAACCATTTCCATTAGTTAGAATGTGAATTTGCACACCACGCTGTTTTTTTGCTCCTAGCATATCGAGCAACAATTCTGTCCTTATTTTATCGTCTTTATCAAGCATATCTACCTGTGGAATTTCAGCGTAAATATAATTATTTGCATGCCGCACATAATGTTTGTAAGACTCTAGAACCTCAAATGAATTTAGTCTTGGATTTTGGCCCACAAATCGGCAAAGCCCCTGCCTGTTCTCTCTAAACCATTTTTCATAGTTTCTTGCTCCGCTTAATCCCATAGCCCGACTTTCATTGATTTTTTTAGAAACCAATTTACGATATACATCCATTTGGCTTTGGTTCTTAAAATCTCCATTTTCATCCTTTACAAATAGGTCTATTATTCTTTGTGCCATCTGATAAACGACCGGACCTTGGACGAGAATATCAGTATCGCGAAAGTTTTCATCCTTTCCATTGGAATTGGCCCATCCCGAAGAAACATTTTGACCACCGGTGATTCCATATTTGAGATCAACCACCATAATTTTGTCATGAAGCCAGGTTCCTTTTTGACCTGTGAGTCCGCGAGACAAACTATATAATTTCCCTTGCGATGTATAAAAAACATTGGGACGAAGATTTAAAAGTTCCATTTCTTTCCCAAATAGTTTTTTCGTAAAGTATCGAGTGTCACTCAGCGCAGCACAACTTCCCTCAAGCGTAGCCAATTGATACTTGCTATAAGTTAAATCGCCGTTTAGAAGCACTTTAACGTCAACGCCGCGCAGAACCGCATCATCCAAAGCTCTAAACATTTCTAAGCCTGCTTGATCACAAACGATTTGCAAATAAGAGATATAAATCGAATTCTTAGCGCCTTTAATTAATTCCATTTTTTTGGCAAAAGATTGACCATTATAAAGCATTTGAAAACTATTGTTGGCAGTAAGTTCTGAGCCAGAAATTTGGTCTAGTTCCTTGTGAAATTTTTCAGTCAAAAAAGCCGAATTTTTGCTCTGAATTTTGGAAAAATGAAAGCTTAGATTATTTTTTTCTAAATTATCACCAAGAACAGCTTTTACCCACTCACTTTTTGAACTCTTGTATTTATCGTTATCTTCAATATAATTTTTAACACTAACTAAATATTCAAAATCGCTATTTTTTTCAGCCCTCAAAGAAAAGGTATAAATCAATAAAAAAAACAAATAAAATCTAGGCAAATAAATCATAACATTTACCACCCACTACAATAATTCGATTAAAAAACAAATTAAAACCATCCAATAATCATAATCAATTAACATAAAATAAGCAGATTAAGATCTAAAGCGTAAGGTTACTAAAATTTCTACAGATTATTAGATGGGTTATTAAATTATTGAGTTTAGTATTCTTGCCCGTGCATTTAAAAACATCTTTTTCGGATCAATTTCATGAAATACATACCCCCCAAAGCTACAGCTTGGAGTCGTATTTTTTTCTGTGATTTGGAATTGTGATGAAATATCCTATACTCAAGCTCTTAGCTGGATTTTTATTGTTTAGCAGCTCACTAACCTTTGTTAGAGCTCATACTGTTGAAATAATTGCAGTACGTCATGGTGAATCGCTAAATAACGTGCTTTCACAAAAAAAAGCTCCTATCAGCTTTTTTATTTCAATGTTTGAGCAGGGGGATGCACGAGCTAGAACTGAAACAACTTTTCATAACCCTGTTCTTTCCACAGAAGGAAGAAAACAGGCAATCGAACTTAATACCATACTTTTTCCCAACAATAGCGATCCTGGAAACATCGTTTCATCGCCTGGAAAAAACACGGTGCTTTTTGTTTCACCATTAAACCGCACTATTCAAACTGCGCTTTTAGTTTTTGGCAGCATTCCTTTTTCTGCTGGAGTAAGGATGTTGGCGAACCCACTCATAACGGAGCACAGAAAATCAGTTTCCGAAGACGGGTTTATAGATGCTGCCCGCCCCATAAACCTCTTTGATCTTGAAATTGAAAAGCTTGAAAAAAACAACCATCTTTCGCGTAGCGATAAAAATTCGATTCAATTCCATAATTGGGCTCATACATTCAAGGAGAGTCTTAAAGATTGTTGCGATGGCAAACAATGGTGGCCAAAAGGTCCGGTAGAAAGTGAAGAAGACGTTGGAAATCGCATTTCGCTCTTTAAAAACGAGTTAGAAAAATTACCGCCAAATTCTCGAGTACTTCTTGTTTCTCATGGAACTTTCCTAAGAGCTCTATTTTTTGGTTTGCCAGAGATGAAAAACAAAAATTATCATATCCGAAACGTAGGGATGCTCACTGGCACGTTTGACACGAACACTAAAGAATTTGTCAAAGATTCTATCGCTTGTTTTGATCCCAATAAAAAAATGGTAGCCTCAGGCTTAGATCCAAATGCTATTTGCTTCGACAAATTGGCTCGAAACGAAAGTATTGTGGTCGATAAAGGGCCCGTCTACGAGATAGACAAGTCTCCTCCGCTTTTAAGCCAATGGCAGACTCGCCAGCTGAATATTTTTAAACAAGATGGTCTGGTTGGTATAACCTGGGCAGAAGAAGGCTCCACAAGTGTTGCTAAAATAAAAGGAGCAGCACAGATCGTAGGTGCTACAGAAAATTGCTCAATTCCTTCCAAGTGGACTAAAGATCGAGAGACACTATGTCTCATCATTCAGCGTGTAAAACTTGATCCAAAATACGGACCTCTCTGGGAAAAAATAGAGGAAGGTACAAAGTGGGAAATACTGCGCCTTAGTTGGAAAAACACTAACTCAGATGCATCAAAATTACTTAATGGGCTTTTTAAGAACTAAAGAATTTTTCTAGGAAGGGGGTACGCCCCCTGGAAAAATGCTTAACTTGAATAATTTAAATACGCTCTTAGTTCGCACCGCTGATTAAGAGACTATTGAAATTAATTTCTAAGAATTGTCTCATTGTTACTCCCTCAATCAAACTTTAATAATTGCAATTTCTCTTTAAGGTTAAAAATTTCCATTAACTCTTGATCTTTTTTTCGCTGGCGTTCTATGCGAGCAGCTTCTTTAGCATCTTTGAGCTGTTGTTTATAAGCTTTATAACGAGCTTTGCGCTCTTCCTTAACTTTAGCCTTCATGGCTTGATATTCAGGATCATTTTCCCGATCCGCCTTGGCTTTTTGATAGGCGGCTTTGCGCAAAGCTTTGAGTTTTTCTTTATCCATAACTTTTCTTCAACTAATTCATCGTCCTAAGGCCATAGCTTTAAGATCGCTATTATTGATCATATCGCGACAAAATTTTTCCGCCCCCCTGCCTATGGCATACAAAGGAACATTCACACCGGTATGCTGAGCGACACTCTTTGGATTATCATCGTAATTGGCCGATGTCCAACGCACAGAAGGAATACAGCCCTGGCTGCCGAGACATTGTGTTTTATCTTCTTCAATCACCAATCCACCTGTTTCATGATCGGCAGTCAAAACAACCAGGGTATCGGGATTATCCTGCACAAAATTTTCTAAAACTTTGGCGGTGCGTTCCATTTCTCGCATCTCTTGAATCAATGCAACTATGGCCGATGGAGATTCTTTGCTGGCATCGATAAATTTATTATTATGACCAATCATATCGGTCAGAGAACTTTCCACCATCAGAAAAAATCCATTGTCATTTTTTTTGAGTATTTTAAGTGCAGCATCGGTCATCTGCGATAAGTGAGGAATCTTGTATTCGGCAAATGTTTCAGCCGGCGTTATTTCCAAAGGCAAACCGGTTTTTAGGGAAAATTTTCCTGGTATCATCTCATATTGTCCAAAGCCACCATAAACGTAGGGGCAATCTTTATTAGTGCAATTATTTCCTTGCTCAATGGTATCAGCAAGACTTTTAAGAGTATCAGCGGTATGCACCATGGAATATTTTGCTAAAGAATTTCGCGCCGCTTGGCGATGATCAGGAGTATCGGCTCCCAAAATTAAATTGGGCAAAGATCCTTGAAATATATCGCGCAAAATTTCTTCGGTCATTGTTCTATGTTCAGTGTGAGCAACAAAAGCTGCTGGGGTAGCATCGGTAAAAAGCTTGGTAGCAATAATGCCTGTGCTTTTGCCCTGGCGCTTGGCAATTTCTAAAATGCTTTCAATATCGGTATGTTGATAAGCGCTGTTCTTGCTCACCACACCATTTTTGACTTTTACTCCAGTGGCCATGGCGGTAGCTCCCGCCGCACTATCGGTTATGTGGGGAGAATCCTTTACGCAAACACCATCGATATCAGCGCCATCAACAGCACAGGTGGTAACCTGAGATGAACAAGGAAATTTTTCATAGGCCAAATTTTGCTGTCCATTATAAATGCGCGCTGCTTTGACATATTCAAAACCCATGCCATCCACAATCATAAAAATAATATTTTTGGGCTGTTGCGAGTAATGCCATTTTTGTTGTGAAGATATCATTCGCACGCTACTGCAAGAGGTAAGCACAATCACAGCAAACACAATCGTGGCTAAACATTTTTTCATGAATTTCCCTTTGAATGAGCCCAAAAAGCTTTTCAAAGTAAATATGAAATTTATGTAACATTTGGATGTAGCAGAAAAAGTAAAGCCCAAAAGCACACCCAAATAATTTTATTTGGTTTTCTCGCGCTTAAATAGTTCACGCAGAAACCTTCCAGTATGACTCGTTTTATGGCGACTGACTTCCTCTGGTGTTCCATCAACAACAATCTTACCGCCACCCGATCCACCTTCGGGACCTAAATCGATCACATGATCGCAAAATTTAACTACGTCGAGATTATGTTCAATAACCACAACACTATTGCCCTGCTCTACCAACTCATCGAGTACCGAGAGCAATTGTTTGACATCATGAAAGTGAAGCCCGGTTGTCGGTTCATCGAGAATGTAGAGAGTTTTTCCGGTGGCCCGTTTGGCAAGCTCTTTGCTCAACTTTATTCTTTGGGCTTCACCGCCAGACAAGGTTGTCGCTTGCTGCCCTAAATGAATGTAACCCAAACCAACCCTCTCGAGCGTTTCTAATTTTTTCTTGATCTGTGGCACTGCACTAAAAAATGCCAATGCCTCAGAAACCGTCATCTCTAAAATATCGGCAATAGATTTTTCTTTATAGACAACAGCCAAAGTCTCGCGATTAAAACGCTTTCCTTTGCACTCATCGCACACGACATAGACGTCTGGCAAAAAGTTCATTTCAATGCGAACAACGCCCCCGCCTTTACACGCTTCACAGCGACCACCTTTCACATTGAATGAAAAGCGCCCAGCACTAAATCCTCGCATTTGCGATTCAGGAAGTTGAGCAAATAAATTTCGAATAATATCAAAAACTCCGGTATAGGTCACCGGATTTGAACGGGGCGTGCGGCCAATGGGAGATTGATCAATATCGATCACCTTGTCGATAAATTTCAGTCCATCGATACCATCGTGAGGTAAAACATCTGCTCCGCTGCCATAAAAATAACGAGATAATTCAGCATAGAGCGTATCAATGATGAGAGAACTTTTTCCTGATCCTGAAACACCGGTGATAGCCGTCATAACTCCCAAAGGAATAGATAGATCAACTCCTTGTAAATTATTTCCGTGAGCATTTTTGATCGTGATAAATTTTTTACTTCCTTCGCGCCGAGACTCAGGGGTATGAATAGAAATTTTTCGACTTAAATATTGTCCGGTCAGTGAATTTTTATTCTTACTGATGGCGCTTGGTTTTCCATGTGCTACCACTTCACCGCCTTGATGCCCCGCTCCTGGCCCCATATCTACTACATAATCTGCTGCTAAAATGGTATCTTCATCGTGCTCCACCACCAAAACGGTGTTACCGATGTCGCGCAAATTTTTCAGCGTGTTGAGCAATTTTTCATTATCTCGTTGGTGTAAACCAATGCTGGGCTCATCGAGCACATAGAGCACCCCAACCAAAGCAGAACCAATTTGTGTGGCCAATCGAATACGCTGCGCCTCACCACCGGACAAAGTTCGAGCAGTTCGGTTGAGGGTCAAATAGCCAAGCCCAACTGCTTCTAAAAACGAAAGTCGGGCACGCACTTCTTTGAGAATTGGATCGGCAATCACGTGATACTTGCTCTCAATTTTAAGTTGAGCAAAAAATTGAAGCGCATCATTGATCGATAAGGCCGTAACACTATGAATGGCTTGACCGTCGATCTTTACCGCTCGAGCTTCTTTACAAACACGCGCCCCTAGACATGCAGGGCAAACGTCGCGACTCATATAATTTTCAAGTTCTTCTCGAATAGTTTCATTGTCTGTCTCGGCAAATCTGCGCTGAAGTTGGTTAACCAACCCTTCATAGACACGATTAAAGCGATGCGTTCTGCGACTTTTTTCACCTTTAAAAACAAATTCAACGCGCCTATCACTGCCAAATAAAATTACATCCCTCACTTTTTTGGCTAACTTATTCCAAGGTACGTCCAAGGATCCGCCGTAAGCTTCAGCCACCGATAAAGCTTGCTGATAATAATAGCCTTTAACATTGGCCGAATAAGGCGAGATAGCGCCTTCAAGCAAAGAAAGTTTTGGGTTTTTAATTATTTTTTCTTCAGTAAAATGTAGAAAATTTCCCAAACCATTGCATTCAGAACACGCTCCTTGAGGTGCGTTGAAAGAAAACATTCTGGGCTCAATTTCCGGAAAAGAAATTCCGCAGTCGATACAGCCAAAATGCTCGCTCAAAAGTTCATCACTGCTTTTATCTCCATCGTAAGTGACGATGATAACCATTCCGCCCGATTTTTTGAGGGCAAGCTCAATGGCTTCGGCAATACGAGAACGCTCCGATTGACGAATCTCCATACGATCCACCACCAGATCGATAGAGTGTTTGGTTTTGGCGTTGAGCTCGATATCTTCTTCCAAATAGCGCACTTCACCATCGACCCTCACGCGCACAAAACCTTCTTTTTGCAATTTAGAAAGCTCAGCCTTATGCTCACCTTTTTTGGCACGAATAATAGGCGATAAAATACTGATGCGCTTTCCTTCGCCCATTTCCATCACGCTGTCACAAATGGCGCTGGCTGATTTTTTAGCGATTGGCTTGCCACACTGATAACAAAAAGGCTGGCCGATGCGAGCAAAAAGCAAACGGAAATAATCATAAATTTCTGTGACGGTAGCTACCGTTGAGCGAGGATTTTTACTGGTAGTTTTTTGTTCGATGCTGATTGCTGGGGATAGACCTTCTATCAGATCAACATCGGGTTTATCTTGAAGCTGTAAAAACTGGCGAGCATAACTCGAAAGGGATTCGACATATCGTCTTTGACCTTCTGCATAAATCGTATCAAAAGCCAAAGAACTCTTGCCAGAACCCGATAATCCTGTAATCACAATCAATCGATCGCGAGGAAGACAGACATCGATATTTTTTAAGTTATGAACTCGTGCACCTTTCACTCGTATGTTCGATATGCCTGTCATAGAAATTCCTTGCAATATGAGATAAGCCTTAAGAAACTGATTATTTAGTACATTGAATAAGGAAGCACCAGAGCATGAGCCACAATATCATTATATTATTTGGTGGTGAATCCAATGAACGATTGGTTTCTGTCGCATCAGCACAGTATTTAGCGAGAGCACTTAAACACGCTCTCCTGTGGTATTGGCATAAAAATGGCACACTCTATCAGGTGGAATCTGCTGAACTCTTAGCACATAAAAATCCTTTCACCGAAGAATTCTCCCCTTCTAAGTCATTGATTTTCAGAAATATTGTAGATGCCATCAACAGCGATGCAGCACAAGATCATGTCTTTATTTTGGCACTCCACGGCGGCAGTGGAGAAAACGGCTCTATACAAGAACTCCTAGAAAAAGCCAACCGCGCTTACACTGGCTCTGATGCCAAAAGCTCTCGTGTCGCTTTTGATAAGTTAGCAACCAAAAAAGCGCTGGATAATTTCCCAATAAAAATGGCTGCTCAACATCTGTTGGACGGCAATAACGCCAACAGTCTCGAAAAACAACTCACTGATTTCATGGATGAATTTGGCGCAATAGTAGTAAAGCCAAGCTGTGGGGGCTCTTCTTTAGGCTGCTCCATAGTAAAAATAAAAGCGCAGTTCGAGAAGGTGATTGAAGAAATTTTAAAAAATCCTCAAGAAATTTATTTTTGCGAACAAATGATTGATGGGCGCGAATTGAGCGTTGGTGTGATTGAAACTTTGGCTAACGAGCTAACTCCCCTACCTGTCACAGAAATTTGTGTAGATAAAAGCCGTTGCTTTGACTATCAGGGCAAATATTTAGGAGCTGGGAGCAAAGAAATTACCCCAGCAGATATTCCTCAAAATATAGCGTTGGAAGCTCAAAGATTAGCAGCTGCTGCCCACCGCGCCCTCTCTTTGTACGGCTATTCGCGCACAGATATTATCGTGAACGATAAGGGCTTATATTTTTTGGAAATCAATACCTTACCTGGCCTGTCTCAGCGCTCATTTATTCCCCAACAGCTAGCTGCTGCTCACATAAGCGCTACTGAATTTTTGCATCAACAGATAAAACTTGCCCAACTTCGCCAGCAGTTTTGCAAGTGAAATCGCTCGAGCCCAGTTGGCATCAGGCTAAAAAATTATATGCTCGCTCAGATGAACTATAAAGTCTCTCAACGAATGAACGATCAAGAAGTACTCGATAGAATTATTTATCGAGATGCCATGATTTTAGCTCTTAACAAACCTTCAGGAATTCCGGTACATGCGGCTAATGGCGGCCGTCACAATCTTGAACAATATTTTCATCTCTTACAATTTGGTCTGCCACAAAAACCTCATCTGGCTCATCGCCTCGACTTGGGTACCAGCGGGTGTTTAGTTTTGGCTCGTCACGCTCAAAGCGCACGTAGACTTTTGCAATTATTTAGTGAAGGCCTGGTAAAAAAAAGCTATGTGGCCATGGTTCACGGTGTAGTTTTGGCCGATGAAGGTCGTATCGATGTCGCTTTAAGCAAACAATCCCCTGAAAAAAAACATTGGTGGATGAAGGCCGATGTCAACGGAAAATTCAATGCACTCACTGAGTTTTCAGTCATCGAGCGCTATCATGATAAAACTCTGCTCAAACTCACACCTCACACCGGAAGAACTCATCAGTTGCGTGTGCACTGTGCTTATTTGGGACATCCCATCATTGGTGATTATATCTATGGGGTTGATAAAGAGGCCGAAAGACAAAAAAAACTTCATCTTCACGCTGAATCTATAGAGCTCCCTCTATACCCAAAAAAAGAAATTATAAAAATTAATGCTCCACTACCGTCTCATATGAGCAATTAATTTTACAACCAAATCAACTTCAAAAAACAAACAATAATTACTTACAACACTTATTGCAATTATAAAACAACAATATACAATCCAGAAAACCTCAACATTAAGACGATTTTTATGTTTTTTATTAATAATATTTTTTATTGCGCATTTTTAATTTCTATTTCCGCTTTTTGTGAATCTATAAGTTTTTCCCTGGCTGGACGTAACTATTTCGTAAGCATCTCTGATCAAGCTTTTAAACATATAAGCTTAGGACAAAGAACTGCTGATGGTTTTTCTGGCGGCCACAGTTGGACGTACTACTACGAAACTCATATTAAGGGTGACCCAGAAGCAAAGGTTTTTTTTGATACCAATCTTGGTGCCTACATTGTAGGATCCAGCAAGGGCGATTCGCTGATCGATATTATTCAGAAATTACAACGCAGAGAGCGGCCACATTATCATTCTTTATTTGCATCAGAAATTTTAAACCAGAAGTTTATTCTTAATTCCTTTAAAAGAGCGATTCTTTTACAAGAAATAAAAAATGAAAAGCATTTTGATGGCAATCTTTTCTATGTAGAACATGATGGCTTTAAAGTTGCCGGTTATTTTGAACATACAGGTGACCATTACGAGATTAAGACATTTTTTCCAGATCTTTGCTGGTATTACCGCTTAGAGCTTGGAGCTTCAGATGCACATTTTGATATCTCACGATTCTTAAAATATGTAATCGATCCCAATGATAGCAAAAAAGGTGTATGGGTGCGTAATGGTGTACTAGAATCAGAGCTGACTCAAGACTTAAAAAGCGAAGGATACCCTACTCCTATTGCGGCAGTGTCTACCCTAACCTCAGGAAAAAAATTAACTCCTCAATTATTTTTATCCTTTGAGCAATTTGAAAATTTCTTGAGAGCCCACTATTTGACGCAAAATCAAAATGAATTTATTGAAGATCCCTTTAATTTCATGTTCAATGACCCGCAAAACCCAACAGAGGCTGAATATGCTGCTCTATTGGGCATGCTCAAATTTAGTCTGAGTCAAGATCTACAATCTAGTTACAATTTTGAAAGCAAAATTAAAAAAACTCCTAAAAATACAAAACTAAACACGAAAATTTTTATCCTAAAAAGAAATTTCAAAGAAGTTCTCAAAGAATATAATACTCTAGTAGTGCCTTTATTGAGTCCAAAAGATATCGAGAAAAAAATACGTACAGTTAATCTTCCATCCAAAAACTTTTATCATTTATTTATGAAAAATTTACTTTCCTTATACGCAGCTACTCTTTGTCTTGAAAGCGACCAAAACATTGAAGGGATTGAATGGGACTGGCGTTCGGCAAGTAAGCGTTTTTATGACAACTTTGTTGTGCGCTTACTTAAGGGCAATAATGAACTGCTCGCTCGTTTGCAGCGTGAAAATTTAATTTTTAGTATTGAGAGAGGATCTATGATTATCCAAGAGAAAAAGCTTTCAGTATCCATTTTGACGCTCAATCATGTCCCAGACACTCAAGAGCTCTACAAAGAAGTTAAAGAAAGAATTGTTCGTAATATCTTGATATTTTCCGAGCCACAAAAACTTGTGGATATTAATTTTGAAGATCTTTTAAGTTATCAATAAGAAAGCCTAATTTTTAGGCTGATTTAGGGAGCTCAACAGGCTCCCTTGCTTTTATTTCACAGATAAATTTTTGAAAACTGCATTTTTTTTTAAAGGCCTTGGTGCACGAGCTATCATAAAAAAGAAAATTTTTATTTTTACGGTACAAAAAATTGATTGGATAATTCGTGAAACAAAATCTCAGCATACAGATCATCATTGGCATAATTATCGGGGCTTTTTTAGCAATTTATTTCCCTAGCCTTATCACCTATCTAAAGCCCATAGGTACAGCATTTGTGATGCTGATGCAAATGCCAGTCCTGTTATTTATGTTGTGCTCCATCATCGTGGGGATTGGTCATCTTGATCTAAAAGATGGGAAACTTCTTTTTGGCTACAGCTTAATTTTTCTTTTGGGCAGCTGGCTTATCACGCGCCTTAGCACCTTTATCATTCCACTTGCCTTTCCTCCCTTTCATGCTGTCGATAAATTCTCAAGTCCCGGTGCAAACTACCAATCCATAAGCCTCATCGACACCTTTATTCCACAAAATCCTTTTAAATCATTGGCACAAGGAAGCCTGTCTTCAGTAATTGTTTTTGCTATATTTTTTGCCATTGCACTTTCTAGAGTTAAAAAACCCACACCATTGCTCAATAGTTTTAAGGCAGCTCAAGAAGCCGCTATGATCATTGTCAACTGGATCGTCAAACTTTCGCTTTTAGGCTCTCTTTGTCTGAGTGCTTCTGCTACTCAATCCATAGCTATGACAAATATCCCTGAAATTCGTTTTTATTATTACGCTTTTATTTTTGGCACCATCTTTGTTTCTTCTCTCCTCATTCCTTTGATCGTGACCATCTTTACTCCCACCAGTTATCGTCAACTCATGTCTCCGATATTGCCAGCATTATTGCTGGCTTTTATCAGCGGCAACGCAGTCATCACCTTGCCTTTAGTTTTAAGCAGTCTGCAAAGACACATGCCTCTTTTAGGTTTTGACAAACAAAAATTTCGTGGTTTTATCAACACGCTGGTACCACTCACCTTTACTTTTCCCATCTCAGCGAAGCTTTTTAACGTGCTATTTATTTATTTCACCAGTTGGTATTACAGCAGTGACGCACTCACGCCGGATATTATTGAGCTTTCCACTTTAAGCCTGCTTACTTCCTTTGGCTCATCCCCAGAAGGTATTGGTTACCTGCTCGATAGCGTGCATCTCCCCAAAGACGCCATCGATCTTTTTATTCCTACTATGCCTATCACCGCTAAATTTATGGCGCTTGCCAATGTAGCATCCATTGTGAGTATGTGCTTTTTTACCGTCAGCTCATGGGAAAAACGCCTGACCTTTAATTTCAAAAAATTACTTATTACTCTTGCCATAGCGACCATGGGATATGGTGCCTGGTTTTTATTGATAAACTCTTTAAATACACCGGTGCCGCAAAAAACACCTGCATATCTCAGACAAAATATAAGCGATCCTCTGCCATATAAAATAATTGAAGACATTAAAAAAATTTCTCCGCTCAAAAGCAAGCACGTATTTTCTCACATCAAAAAATCAAAAACTCTTCGAGTTGGGTTTTCATCTGACAACATGCCCTATTCATATTTTAATGCTCAACATGATCTCGTTGGTTTTGATATTGAGTTAATGCATGGCTTAGCAAAAGATTTAGGTCTTAGGTCAATTAATTTTGTCAACTACCAAAATGATCCAGCTAATCTTTTGGAAAGTGGCCTAATCGATATTGCCGTATCTGCTTTAAGGCCTCAAAAAAATCTGCTCAATACCATAAGCATTTCTCAACCTTACCTAATCGGCTCCTACGTGCTGATTACACCCGATTATCTTAACAGTGATGCAAAAAATATCGACCCCAATACACCCATTTTTACGATCGAGAATTTTCAGCAACAGGCATCACAATTATTTCCCCACAGCACGATTAAAATCATAAAAAATATTCAAGAATTTCTCATTAGAGAAAACCCAAAACTTTTACTGTGGGCCCTGCCTGAAGCGCTCACGATAACTACTATTTACCCACAATACAGCATTATCGAAGATGATCGTTTTCCCTCCGATTACTTAACATTTGCAGCACCATCACATACTGATCAGTGGACGAAATTCATCAATAACTGGATAGAGCTCAAAAAATCACAAGGCGTGATAGAGCAGCTCTATAAAAAATGGTTTTTATTTAAGTGAGGCAGGCAAAATCACTCGAGCAAAAAATATTTTCACAGCTGTTTGCCCAAGGAATCCCAAAGTGGATAAGTTAAAATGGCTTTTTCCACAAACTCATTGAATGGAGTTTGAAACTGTGCCAGATCAGCAGCTCTAAAATTTTCGTTGTCTGGACTTGCTCTTGCTGGAAAGAAATTTGGGCCGAACACAATCCCCAAATTCATTGCATCCATTTTTGTCATATTCGATTTAAACAATAGATGGTGCAAATGTTTAAAAATTTGCTTAAACAGTGGTTTTTTAGCTGTTTCTAAGCTCGGTAATAAATCTCTCACCATGAACCTTCCAAATTGTGTTTCTCCAGCAATTTTAGAAATGTCCTCTTTCGCTGCTTCCAAACATGAATCAAAGAGTTCATATTTAATGAATTCGCTCACTAAAACATATTGCTTAACCGCAGTGGCAAGTGCAAAAAGGTCTATTGGTTTGAATTTTTTGATCTTGAATGAATGCTTTTTGAGTTTGGCAAGATACTTCTTTTCAATGTCGTGCCGCCCTGACTGTCGGTAGATTCCTTCAGTCGCATTTTCTTCCATATAATTAAGAGCCGCTTGTAAATTTTCCTGTTTTGGTTTTGAGGCATGTCCACCGGTTGATAAAAAATGAACTTCTAAAAACATCAAAACGAATAGTGAAAAAGAATGGCGCATCTATTTCCTCACGAATTTTATTTAACTTACTTAATTAGCTTGCAATGCAAGCTAAGAATTCTCATAGAATAGCGCGCCGTCCATAAATTTAATTGTTAATTTCTTACTAATTGATAAGAAAACAACAGGATGAGCGTGTAATACCAACTTTATAAATCACCTGATTGGCTAGTAGTAATGCCACTAACTGCCAACCAAATAAGTGTTTTCATTATTGCTATAATTTTTATGAGCTGTTACTCTATTTTTTTTCAGCGATATTTTCTCAAAATAATAACCGCATTAGCTCCGCCAAATCCAAAAGAATTAGACATGGCAACTTCTACCGTGCCTGTTCTTGCCTTATTAGGAATGTAATCAAGATCACACTGAGGATCTGGGTATTCCAAATTAATGGTAGGAGGCATCATATCGGTTTTAATAGCCATAGCGCTAAAGACACCTTCAACACCTCCCGCAGCCCCCAATAAGTGGCCTGTCATGGATTTGGTAGATGAAACAGGCACCTGATAAGCATGATCGCCAAATACACTTTTGATAGCGATTGTTTCATACTTATCATTTAA